>JBFYTT010000031.1:0-4390 GCA_041300425.1 Roseiflexaceae bacterium | reverse complement strand
TGAACTGCTTGGCACCCTGCAACAGCGTCACAATGCGCCGAGCGGCCTCGAGCACCTCGGGGTTGCCGCGATAATCCGCAAAGCTGATGCCTGTCTCGCCGGGGCGCACCCAATAGATGCGCGTGCGCGCCATGAAGAAGTACATCAGCGAGAACTGAAAGCCGATGAAGATAAACAGATACCCCATCGTGCCCAACAGCTGCAAAATAAGAGGTCCGAGTTCTTGGGTGGTGAAGAATTGCCACGCCGACGGAACAACATTAAGCAACAGCCAGACAGTGGCGACCGCAATTGCGATGTACTTGATGCCGCGGCTCAATTTGTACTGCCAACGATCAAACATGCGTGCGATGCGCAGATCGAACGCCTTTTCGGAGTCGGTGGGCTCGCCACTCGGGCGATATGGTTCGATTGCCATAGAACGCTCCAATGATAGATTGCGGGATGGGGGGGATTGGTTTATAACAGACAGAGGGACGACGCGATGAGCGTAGTTATAAGAGTATAAAAAAGTCCCATATGGTTGGCAAGTTCAGAGAGATGAGCATCAGGTGAGAGTAGCCCGCTTTCTCGCACGTACAATCCTGCTTCTCTATGCCCTTGCGGTCGTATTCACCGAATGCGCGCCGACGACTGCCGTGGCAGACCCGACCTTGGCCCGGATCCGCACCAACGGGCAGCTCCGGGTCGGCTATGACCCGGGCTCGTTCCCCTTCACCACCATGCGCGATAATCAACCCGCCGGCTACGACATTGACCTCGGCCGTGCCCTCGGACAGGCCATCGGCGTGCCGGTGCTGTTTGTCCCGACCGGGCTCGATGCGGCCTACGACGAGCTCCAGCAGGGGCACTTCGATTTGATTGCCTCGGCGATGCCGTATGCACCCGAGCAAGGCTGGCGGGCCCGCTTTTCGACTGTCTACTACAACAACGGCCTCATCCCATTGGCCCGTACGACCCGCTACGATCCAACGGTCGCCGACGACGTGCCGGTCGGGGTGGTATTGGGGTCTGACGGCGACACCTATCTACGCAGTCGCGCCCGGGCAGGCCAGTCCACGGTGGTGCGCTATTTCGACACCACTGGCCAACTCTGGGAGGCACTGCAGTGCGGCGATGTCACGCGCATCATCACTGAACGCAGCACCACCGATGCGATGCTACGCGCCGATGCGACGTTGATTGCCGGCCCAGCCCTATCCGATGCGCCATATGTCATCGTTTTGCCGTATGATGCACTCTATCTAACAGACATCGTCAATACGACCCTGGCGGCGATGCAGGCCGATGGCCGTCGCGCCCGCATTGCGGAGCGCTGGTTGACCATCGATCCGGTAGTCTGCCCCAAGCCAGAATGACGTCGGTTATCCGCACACCGTTGTGAAAGGAGCGCATATGTCTCGCGTTCGATACGGAATCGTCGGCCTCGGCGGGATGGGGCGCCAACACGCCACCTACCTCAACGCCGGCACCATCACCGGCGCAGAGCTGACCGCCGTCAGCGACACCGCCCCCGGCGCACACGAATGGGCCCAACAGCACCTCGCGCCATCGGTTGCGTTCTATGACTCCTACACCGCCATGCTCGATTCGGGCCATGTCGATGCGGTGATCGTCGCCACGCCGCATTACTACCACCCCGATTTAGCCGTTCAGGCACTCCACAAGCAACTCCATGTGCTCATCGAAAAGCCCGCCGGCGTCTACACCCAGCAAGTGCGCCAGATGAACGACGTGGCCATCGCCAGCGGCAAAACCTTCGGCATCATGTACAACCAGCGCACCAATCCGGTGTTTGCCAAAGTGCGCGACCTCATCGCCAGCGGCGAATTGGGCGTCATCAAGCGCTTCAACTGGATTATCACCGATTGGTATCGCTCGCAAGCCTACTACAACTCGGGCTCGTGGCGGGCCACCTGGGCCCACGAGGGCGGCGGCGTGTTGATGAACCAGTCACCCCACAACATCGATCTGATGCTATGGACGTTGGGGATGATGCCCACCCGCGTGCGGGCCTTCTGCCACTTCGGTAAACATCACACCATCGAGGTCGAAGACGATGTCACCGCCTACATGGAGTGCGCCAACGGCGCGACCGGGGTTTTCATCACCACCACGGGCGACGCGCCGGGTACCAACCGCTACGAAATCAGCGGCGACCGCGGCAAACTCGTCGTCGAAGACAACGCCATTACCTTCTGGCGCTTGCGCCAGAGTGAACCCGATTTCAATGCGGTCAACACCCAACCCTTCGGCGCGCCAGAGGTCTGGAAGATCCCCATCCCCGTCGCCGGTGGGGCCGGTCCACAACACCCGGGCATCACCCAAAACTTCACCGACGCCATCCTGCACGGCACCCCGTTGCTCGCCCCGGGTATCGAGGGCATCAACGGGCTGACGTTGGTCAACGCCATGTATCTCTCGACCTGGACCGACAACTGGGTCGATGTGCCCTTCGACGAACATGCCTTTTTGGCTCAGCTCAATGCGCGCCGAGCCCCACGCGAACGGAGTGTCTGATGTTCATCCGCAAATGCGCCGCCCAGTTGTACACCGTGCGTGACGCCCTCAAAGAAGACTACAATCTCGTTTTGCGCCGCCTCAAAGAACAGGGCTGGCACGCGGTCCAAGTGTCGGGCACGCACGGCTACACCCCCCAGCAAATCGGCAGTTTCCTGCGCGAGAACCAGCTGGACACCGCCGGTATGCACGTCTCGATCAGCGAACTCACCGACGACATGGCCGGCGTAATCGCACAGGCGCGCATCTTCAATACCCGCGACATCGTGGTGCCCTACCTGCCCCAAGAGTACCAGAACGCCCTCGGCTACCAGATGTTCAAAAGCCACATGAACGCCCTCGCCAAAAAGCTCAGCGCGGCCGGCTATCGGCTGAGTTACCATAATCACGCGTTCGAATTCGCGACCACCATCAACGGGATGGACGCGCTGGCATACTTGCTCCACCCCACGCCCGACAATGCCCTGTTGGCCGAAATAGACGTCTACTGGGTCAAAAAAGGCGGCCAGGATCCCCTCAGCTACATCAAAACCTATGCCAACCGCATGCCCATCATCCACCTCAAAGACATGGCCGACGACGCGGCGCAGTCGTTCGCCGAGGTGGGCACGGGCACGATTGACTTCCTCCCCATCCTGCGTTGGGGTGAGGCAAACGGCGTCGAATGGTATGCCGTCGAACAAGACACCTGCCCGCGCAACCCGCTCGACTGCCTCAATACCAGCCTCGAACATCTGCGCACGTACGCAGCCGAGTTGACTGGCAAGTAGCGCTTTTGCGTTTTCACATGAAAAAAAGGAACGCGCATGTCTGAAGGCATGACATATGCCCCAAAGGGCAAAGTCGCCCCCGTCGTCGCACCCGGCGAGTTCCGCTTCGGGGCTATCGGGCTCGACCATGGGCACATCTACGGCCAGTGCAACGGGCTCATCGAAGCGGGCGCGACCCTCGGCTGGGTCTATGATCCGGATCCGCACAAGGTCGCGGCATTTGTCAAAACGTACCCCCAAGCCAAGATTGCCCGCAGCGAACAAGAAATCCTGCAACGTGCGGATGTGGCACTGGTAACCGGCGCAGCCATCCCCAGCGAACGCTGTGCCCTCGGCCTGCGGGTGATGCAGCACGGCAAAGACTACTTCACCGACAAGTGCCCCTTCACCACCCTCGACCAGCTCGCCGCGGCCCGCCAGGCAACGGCACAGACGACCCAAAAATACATGGTGTATTACTCCGAGCGCTTGCACGTCGAGAGTGCCGTCTATGCCGGCCAGCTCATCGCCGACGGGGCCATCGGCCGCGTGCTCCAGGTGATTGGCCTCGGCCCGCATCAACTGCGTGCGCCCAATCGCCCCGACTGGTTCTTCAACAAAGCCCAGTACGGCGGGATTTTGTGCGACATCGGCAGTCACCAGGTCGAGCAATATCTGTTTTACAGCGGGGCGACGGGCGGCACGGTCACGGCCAGTAGCGTGGCCAATCACGCCCATCCCGCATACCCCGAGCTCGAGGACTTCGGCGATTGTACGATCGTGGGCGACAACGGCACGAGCAACTACTTCCGCGTCGATTGGTTCACCCCCGATGGCCTGGGGACCTGGGGCGACGGCCGCACGGTCATCCTCGGCACCAAAGGCTACATCGAACTGCGCAAGTATATCGACGTCGCCCGCGAGCAGAGTGGTGATCATGTGTACCTCGTCGACCAGTCCAAAGAGCACCACTTCGCCGTCCACGGCCAGGTCGGCTACCCGTTCTTTGGGGCGTTTATCCGCGACTGCCTCGACCGCACCGAGCATGCGATGACCCAGGCCCACGCCTTCCGGGCTGCAGAACTCGCGCTCCAAGCACAAGCCCAGGCACGTCGCATCGG
>JBFYTT010000024.1:0-8362 GCA_041300425.1 Roseiflexaceae bacterium | reverse complement strand
CGACGACATGGCCAATGCGCTTATCGAGTACGAATCCCTCGACGGCGAGCGCCTCAAGAGCCTCGTCCATCGGGTCCTCCAAAACAACGGCGTCGCACCCGTCGTCGGCACCTAAACCCTTCGACAGCGAGTCCTCCACCCCCGGCTGCACAGCAGCCGGGGGTGTCTTGTTGGATACACATCCGCTATCCCGCACTCTATCCCGATAGAACGCCCTGTGGTATAATGGGCGGAACAACGCCGTTGTAAGAGGTGCTTCTTATGTCCGGTCACTCCAAATGGGCTACGATTCGACGCTCAAAAGGTGTTCTCGACCAAAAACGCGGTCAGCTCTTTACCAAACTCGCCCGTGACCTCTCGATTGCGGCACGCGAGGGAGGGTCAGACGATACCGACGCCAACTTCCGCCTGCGCATCGCGGTCGACCGTGCACGCGCTGCCAATATGCCGATGGACAGCATCAAACGTGCCATCGAACGCGGTATGGGCAAGGGCAACGAATCCCAACTCGAAGAGCTCTACTATGAAGGCTACGCACCCGGGGGCGTTGCCGTCATCATCGAAGCAGCCACCGATAATCGCAACCGCACCGCTTCCGAAGTCCGGGCCGCATTCACCAAAATCGGCGGCAACTTAGGCGAATCTGGTTCGGTCAGTTATATGTTTGAACTCAAAGGCCTCGCCGTCGTCGATCTGAGCGCAAGCGGTGTGAGTGCCGACGATGCCACCATGATTGCCATCGACGCTGGCGCAGACGATGTCGTCGACAACGGCGATACGCTCGACGTTTACACAGACTTCAAACAACTCATCACCGTGCGCACCAAACTCATCGAGGCCAAATTGACGGTCACGAGCGTCGAAAAGACCATGCGCCCCAAGACCCTGATGCAGGCTGAAGCAACCGAAGCGCTCAAAGCGCTCAAACTCATCGACAAGTTGGACGACCTCGACGATGTCCAAAAGGTCTACAGCAACCTCGATATCACCGACGAGTTGGCCGAACAGTTCTCGAACGCGTAGCATGCGTACCATCGGCATCGACCCAGGCACGGCAATCATGGGATGGGGGATTGTCGAACAACACGCCGGCGCGGTATCGTTGATCGCCTGCGGGGCGTTCACGACACCCAAGCAGATGCCGCAGTCCGAACGACTAGTCAGCCTCTACCGTGATTTGGTTGCCTGCATCGCCGAGTACCAACCCGACAGCGCCGGCGTCGAAGAACTCTTCTTCGCCAAAAACGTCAGCACCGCACTCACCGTCGGTCAAGCACGCGGTGTCGCCCTCTTGGCACTCGGGCAAGCGGGCGTAGACATCCACGAGTACAAACCGATGTTTGTCAAGCAAACCGTCGCCGGCTACGGCAAAGCTGATAAAGCACAGATGCAAGAAGTCGTCCGGATGACCCTGCGCATGCAGACCATCATCAAACCCGACGATGCGGCCGATGCCGTTGCCATTGCACTGTGTCACCTCTATAACGCACCGATGCTGCAGCGTATCAAAGACGCACGCACGACATAAAAGGAGTCACCCCATGAAGCTATTACTATTTGTCACTGAGGATGCGGTCGCTGATGCAGCGGTCGACGCCCTGGTCGAACAAGGCTTTCGCGTGACTCGGCTCGCCTCGAGCGGTGGATTTTTGCGCCGCGGCAACACCACTATTTTGGCCGGTGTCGAAGACACCGCTGTCACCAAAGCACAACAGACCGTCTCGGCCGTCGCCGAAGGTGCGCTGTGCATCGTCCTTGACCTCGAGCGCTACGAACGTATGTAACGCCTGTGAAGATCCTCTACGTCGCCAGCGGCATCCCCGTACCCGGCAATCTCGGCGGGTCGACCCATACCTATGAGGTCGCCCGCGGGCTTGCGCTCCGCGGTCACGAGGTTCACGTGGTAGCGGTCACCCGCGAAGGTACCACACAGCTCAAACACTTGTGGCACCCAGCCACCAGCGCGTGGCATGGTTTTACGATTCACCACATCGATATCCCCAAAATCGCCTCGCTCCTCACTCTCTTACCCATCCTGCGTTTGGCTCGTGCGCTCCAACCCGACGTCATCATCGAGCGCTACTATAATTTCGCTGGTGCCGGGATGATTTCGGCTCGCGTGTTGGGTATTCCCACACTCCTCGAGGTCAACGCGCTCATCATTGACCCACCCAGCGAACGCAAACGCCGACTCGATGACTGGCTCGGTGGGCCACTGCGTCGCTGGGCTACCCTCCAGTGCCGCTGGGCCGACGCGATTGTCACCCCGCTCCACACCACGGTCCCGGTAGGCATCGATCGTGCACGCATCCACGAACATCCGTGGGGCGCAGATGTCGATCGCTTTGTGCCTGCCGATCCACCCCACGACCCGACCCTCCCCCCGACCATCATTTTCATTGGCTCGTTCCGGGCCTGGCATGGTGCCACCCATGGTGTCGCCGCAGCCCGACGCGTCCTCGATGCGGGTGTGACCTGCCGCTTCGTGTTTGTGGGTACCGGTCCCGAACTCGCCGAGGCCCAAGCATTGGCTACAGGCTACCCTGGCATTACCTTTCGCGGTGCCCTCCCGTATGCCGATATGCCGGCCGTCATCCAGTCAGCCGATATCGGCATCGCACCGTTCGATACCAGTGCGCATCCCGCGCTCCAAGCGGCCGGGTTTTATTGGTCACCGCTCAAAATCCACGAATACATGGCCTGCGGCCTCGCCGTCATTACCAGTGCCATCACCCCCCTCGACCGCATCGTGCGGCACCAGTCCGAGGGTCTCCTCGTGCCCGAAGGCGACGTCGTCGCGCTTGCCGATGCGATAACCACACTCGTCGCCGACCCCGCTACTCGTGCACAGTATGGCGCTGCAGCGCGTGCCCGTGTCGTCGCCGCGTACTCATGGCAGCAGCATTGCGCCGACCTCGAGGCAATCCTCACCACGATACAGGCGCACCACCCCCGCTAGCCAGATATCCTTGACAGCGCCCCACCCACCGGCTACAATGCACGTGATGGGCGGGAGTGGCGCAATGGTAGCGCATCTGCTTCCCAAGCAGAGGGTTGCGAGTTCGAATCTCGTCTCCCGCCCCATTTGAACTCGGCTCGCGCCGAGTTTTTTCTATATCAACGAGGGCACCATGATCGCACGAATCCACGGCACCATCGTTGCATCGACTGCCGATTCGGTCATCGTCGACACCCACGGCATCGGCTACGAAATCCATCTGCCGCGTACGTTGCTGGCCAGCCACGGAGTGAACGACGTGGTCACTTTTTATACCTCGTTCATTGTCCGCGAAGACAGTCAAACCCTCTATGGGTTCGCATCGCTCGACCAGCGCAGTCTGTTCGGGCAGCTCATCGGCGTGACCGGCATCGGCCCCAAGGTTGCACTTTCCCTGTTGTCGAGCCTGAGTGACAATGATCTGCGCGTCGCCGTCGCCACCGGCGATGTCACCCGCCTCAGCAAAGTCCCAGGCATCGGCAAAAAAACCGCCGAGCGCCTCATCCTCGAGATGAAGGGCAAGCTCGATCTGCGCGGTGTCGCCGCTACCCCAGCATCTGCCCGTGACAGCGATGTCATCGACATCCTGCAAGGGCTGGGGTATAGCGCTGCCGAGGCCAACGCAGCCGTCTCGAGCATTGCTGCCGACGCACCCGAGGCGCTCGACGACCGCATCCGCCTGGCCCTGCGCTACTTCGGTGGCGTTTAGACGAAAGGACTGCCCATGCGCCTCTTGTTATGGGATATCGACGGTACGCTTCTCTACTCTGGCGGCGTCGCAGGCGAAGCCATGCGGGCAGCCATGACCACCCTGTTTGGCCAACCCTCCAGCAACGATCGCCGTGAATACGCCGGCAAAACCGACCAACAAATCATCATCGAAACGAACCCGCACCTCACCCCGCAATACATCGCCGACCAACTCGACGCCTTCGCCGCCGCATACATGGCGGAGCTCGAGCAACGCCGCGCCGAAATGGCTGCCCGTGGCCGTGTCCTCGCCGGTGTTCCCGCCGCTCTGACCTACTATCAACAGCGCACCGACGTGCGCCAATCGGTACTGACCGGCAATATGCAGGCCGTCGCCGCCATGAAGCTCGAACTGACCAACCTCAGCCCATACATCGATATGTCGGTCGGCGCGTACGGCAGCGACCACGCCAAACGGGTCGAACTGCCGCGCTATGCCATCGAACGCATGAACGCTCGCACCCCGCATCGCATCAGCGGCGCCGACATCGTCATCATCGGCGACACACCCAACGACATCGCTTGCGGCAAAGCCCATGGCGCCCGCACCATTGCGGTTGCCACAGGCCCGTTCAGTGTCGCCGATTTGGCAGCACATGCACCCGACGCAGTGCTCCCCGATTTGTCCGACCTCGCCGCGGTCATCGCCGCCATCGGCTAGTACCGCTGTTTGAGCAGTTCCCCCCACGCCGTCATGCCACTCACGAGCTTCGATTCGGATTGCGCCGAGAAGTTCACGCGGGCATGATGGTGTTCTTCGTTGAGCGGGAAGAACGTCGCGCCCGGCACATACGCCACCCGCGCCTGCGGCAACACAACATCTCGCATGAACTGCGCCGTATCGAATCCCGGTTTGAAGCTCACCCACGTAAACAGCCCACCCTGCGGGATGGTATACGTCACATCTGCCGGGAACGTCTCGCGGATGGTCTGCACCATCAAATCACGCTTGCGCCGGTATGCCGTCCGCAACCCGGTAATGTGCCCATCGAGGTCATAATCACGCATAAACAGCGTCACAATGGCCATGTTGAGGGTGCTGCATTGTGTGTCGGCCGCGAGCTTGAGCAGCGTCAGCTTGTCGATCAGCGGCTTAGCGGCAACCGCCCAGCCCAACCGTAGGCCTGGGGCGAGTATTTTCGAAAAACTGCCCAAATACAACACCCGCCCCTCGCTGTCGAGACTCCGCAACGTCGGCAGTGATTCGCCCTCGAAACGGATTTCGCGGTATGGGGTGTCTTCGATAATCATCACATCAAAGCGATTGGCGAGCTCGATCAAGCGCTTGCGCCGCGGGAGGCTCATGGTCACACCCATCGGATTATGAAAATCCGGGATTGTATAGATGAACTTCGCGCCGGGATGTTGGAGCAAGGTCGACTCGAGGACGTCCATGTCCATTCCGTCGTTGTCGATAGGCACGACGGCATACTGCGGTTCGTATGGGTTAAATGCCAGCAATCCGCCCAAAAACGTCGGATTTTCGGTAATCACGACATCGCCTTTGTCGAGAAAGAGCTTGGCAATCAGGTCCAGGCCCTGTTGCCCACCGTGCAAAATCAACACCTCGTCGGCATCGGTCGGCGTCCCTTGCCCACGCATACGCCCTGCCACCAACGCCCGTAGCTCGTGCGGCCCATTCGAGACGCTGTACTGCAAGTTGACGGCGCCGTTTTCGACAATCGCCGCAGTGGCAATCGCGACCAACTCTTCGTAGGGGAACAGCGCCGCGTCGGGGTAGCCACCACCAAACGAAATCACATCCGGCGCAGCCCCGAGCGCCAACAATTCGCGGATAGCCGAGGGTTTCACCCGTTCCATACGCTGTGCAAAACGTGTCGTCACATGCATTCCTCTCGTCGTCGAGCACCGACCCACGGACTCACTCCCCCAGAACGCCAGCCTGGTCGGCTTTCGCCAACACCGCCGTGATGGTGTCGACCAGCTTGCGCGCCGACGCGACGTCCAACTCGACCGCCACGCGCGCACCAGGCCCGAGTGACTCGTTGACGAAGTCGATATTGAGCGCATGGTCAAACGGCGCCTCGAACGGATGGTCATACGACACATTCGCCTCACGCAGTACGAACCAGCCGTTGCCTGCTTTGCCGGTGCCCGCAATGGTAATCTGGGTTGCAATCATCGTGCACATGGTCTGTTCCTTTGGGTGGTGCGAATGTACTGGTTACGAACGGACGTATTGATCCAAAAACGCCCAGATTTTCTTCCAACCATCCATCGTCTGTGTCTGTCGATAGGCCGGACGGTCATAGTAAAAAAATCCATGCCCGGCTTCTGTGTACATGTGGAAATCATACGTTTTGCCATGTTTTTTCAACGCCTGCTCCAAAACTCCCACCTGGGCCGGCGTCGGACTGCTATCCTCAGCCCCAAAAATGCCCAACACCGGGCACTCCAAGCCAGCCGTGTAGTCCACCGGCGCTACTGGCTGATTGGCGGTCAACTCGTGCGGCTCCATGGTCACCCGACCGCCCCAACAGTCGATCAGCGCAGCGAAACCCGGCGTGCGGGCAGCAGTCAGATACGCGTGGCGTGCCCCTGAACAGGTACCAAATAGCGCTACCTTGCCAGTGCAGTGGGGGAGCGCCCGCACAAACGCCAACATACCCGCGACGTCGCCCACCACCTGGTCATCGGGCACGCCGCCTGCAGCCCGCACCATGGCCGCGACATCCTCGGGGATCCCATGCCCGGCCCGGTGATACAAATTGGGCGAGACCGCGATAAAGCCGTGATGGGCAAACTTGCGTGTCACCTCGCGGTACCACTCATCCCAACCGGGCATATGGTGGATGACGATAATCGCCGGGAACGGCCCCGGTCCCATCGGTCGCGCCACATATGCGCCGATCAAATCACCGTTGTGGCCGGGGATGAGCGTCGTCTCGGCAATCATGCCTTCGTATTGGTTCGTCGCATATAGCATCGTCTTGCTCCTGCAGGCTGATTAGTGCCCATCGATGTCTGAATCGACACGTTTTTCGGCACCGGTGTCAAGCGCCGAAATGGCAGCGACGTCGGCAGCAGAAAGCGCAAAATCGAAGATGTCGATGTTCTCGGCGATACGCTGTTTGTTGGCCGACTTGGGGATGGGCACCAAGCCGAGTTCGATGTTCCAACGCAACACAATCTGCGCTGGGGTCTTGCCGTGGTGTGCGGCGATACGCGCCAACACGGGATCTTTGAGCAGATCACTCCCCTGCCCCAGTGGACTCCACGAGACCGTCACAATTCCATGCGCGTTGTCGTATGCCACATGGTCGGTGCGCGTGATACGTGGGCTGAGCTGGATCTGATTGGTGGCCGGGACAACCCTCGTGTGGGCATGCAGGTGGTCGAGATGCGCGGGCTTGAAGTTCGACACGCCGATCGAACGTACTTTGCCGCTCGCCTGTAAACGTTCGAAGGTCTGCCACGTCGACACAAACTGGTTGCGCGCCGGCATTGGCCAGTGGATCAACAACAAGTCGACGTATTCCATCCCCAATTGGCGCAGACATGCGTCGAGGCCGGCGACAGCCTTGTCGTCGCCCTGGAACTCGCCGTCCAGCTTGCTGGTGATAAACAGCTCCTCGCGGGCGATGCCGCTGTCGCGGATCCCTTGGCCGACACCGATTTGATTGCCGTAACGGAACGCCGTATCAATATGCCGATACCCCGCCTCGATGGCGGTCACCATCACCGCCGGTGCGTCATGGTCTTTCAGCGGCCAGGTCCCCAAGCCAATCTGCGGAATCTTCCGGCCATCGTTCATCTGCACCGATGGAATCGTCATCGCACCCCCTCCTGTGGTTATGCTGTTCATCGCTGTTGGACATTGCTATTCTACGCTATACACAAACCTGCACATCTGAAAGACAATACATGATTAAATTTATAATCTCTGTTTGTTATAATGCTGATACTTCGGGCAATCGTGTGGGAACTCCTCACCGTCCCGTGATCAGGAGGTCGTATGAAGACGACGTATGCACAACTCCCGGTATTAGATCTAGGCCGCCTCGAATCGAATCCTGCCGAGCGCGACGCGTTCATCGCAGAGCTACGCAAAACCGCCTATGATTTGGGCTTTTTCTATGTCACAGGGCACGGTATCGATCAAGGGCTCATCGACGATACACTCGCCGTTGCAAAGCAGTTTTTTGCGTTGCCCGAGGCCGACAAAATGGCCATCGAAATGGTCAATTCACCGCACTTCCGTGGCTACAACCGCCAGGGCAACGAGTTTACGCGCGGCCAACGTGACTGGCGCGAGCAGGTCGACATCGGCGCCGAGCGTGAAGCGCTCGCGACGGTCCCGTCAGACCAGCCCTGGATGCGCCTGCGCGGGCCCAACCAATGGCCAGCCAACCTGCCCGCCTACAAAGAGACCATTCTGCGCTACCAAGCAGCAGCAGCCAATTTGGCCATCCGCCTCATCAAGACGTTCGCTGTTGCATTGGGCCAGCCCGAAAACATCTTCGAAGCTATCTACACGCCCGATTCGCACTATCTGCTCAAGATTATTCGCTACCCCGGCCGTGACGCCACCGAGAGTGATCAGGGCGTCGGCGCCCACAAAGACGGCGGATTCGTGACCGTACTGCTCCAGGA
>JBFYTT010000011.1:0-3689 GCA_041300425.1 Roseiflexaceae bacterium | reverse complement strand
AATCGAACCCGCCGGGCATTGTATCACCGCCCTTGGTAATGGTTATGGTTTGTGTCGGTGCAGATGGTGGAACCGTTACGGTGTATTTCTCCGTGAAAAATTGATTCGGAAAGATGTATGTTATCTCGCGCTCAATGTTGTAGGTATACGCTCCAACAGTCGCGGTGTAATCGATAATTGCATACCCGCTGCCGGATCCAGACTCGGTCAGCGATGCAGAACCATTGATAACTCGAATAGATTTGGACGTCCAGTTGATTCCTCGAGAACCCACATTAGTGCCGCCGATTTTGACATTCAAACCTGTCGCTGAACACGCACCATTAAAATAGTTAACTGCGTTGGTGAACCAAACTTGCTCGCCGTTGCCATCGGCACAGTGGAACACAAAGCGCATTCCGTCGCTGCCATCCGCTAATTGGCCTCCGGATGCATTGAACCACAGGCCGACTGCGGGTATTGTGGTTCGGCTACTGCGGCCGTTCGTACGTTCGGTATCTGTGCCCCCGGTGGCAGCCGCCGCGATAGGTGCCGGCCGCAGCAGGGTACTCGCGATGAGGGTCAGGACGACGATAATGTGCGCAAAAAGCGATGATTTCTTCATAGCGGCGCTCCTTATTTCCCACGACGGGTAGACGATGAGGTCGCACCGCTATCGACAAATATCTGCGGGAGGAAGAGTCGGTTGAATGGTTGCAGTGAGGTGTAGAGCCCTGTATAGGTCTGCGACCCGATTGCATTGCTTACCACGATGGTATAGCGGTATTGTCGCCCATGGACCAGACCTCCAAAGGAGAACTGTATAGGTACTGGTGTGATGGTCGCGGGGAGCGATCGATTCTGGCGACGTGTCGCACTGACCGCGTTGGTGAGTGTGCGCGTGCTACTCAGGGCGATGGTCGTCGCTCCCGTACAACAATCGACATCCACCGTGGTTTGTCCCCACACGTAGACTTGACCGCTCCGGGTGACGGCTGCACTGCTGTTTGCATTGGCAACGATGTAGAGCACGTCTACTGCACCTGCAGGGACGGTCGTTTGGCCGGCATCGTTACTACCCCAGGTGACGACGGTTCCATCGGCACGCAATGCGATAGCGTGACTATCACCTGCAGCAATCTGGATGACATCGTTGTTGGCAGATGCAGGTACCGCCGTCTGACCGAAGCTGTTGTCTCCCCATGCGTACACTTTGCCGCTGCTGCTGAGTGCCATGCTGAAGTCCAAACCGGCAGCAATTTGTGTCACATCAGTCAGCCCCGTTTGTACGGGTGACGTAATCGGCAGCGTAGGATCACCGATGCTGATGGCATTGTGGGCGTTGGAGCCCCAGCCATAGACATCGCCGTTTGTGGTTAATGCGAGTGCATGGAAGGTCCCTGCGGCAACCGAAGTTGCTGGTACCTCCATCACGACCGTTTCGCCGCCCAGTTCTGTATAGCTGGTGATGATCCCGGTTGAATTGAGCGTTAACAGCCGTTGGTTATCAGAGTCCCCTAGCGCAAATTGCAGAATGTTGTACAACGGTTCGCTCAAGCCGATAGTGTCTGTGCCGAGGTCCCAAGTGGTCAATGTTCCGTTTGCGTCGAGTGCCGCAGCGACATGATCATTGAGTTCGAGTTGGGCAAATACGGTACTCTGGAGCGTTGTTGTAATCGCAGCTTGACTGCTTGAATCGGCGAGTCCGGCTGCATCCCAGACGAGGAGTGTCGTATCGGTGATCGGTGCCGTTGCGATACCGTCGATATCAAGCGTTGTTTGAATAGTGGTTGGACCACTCCCGGTCGAAACCTCTGCGGTGATGTCGAGCACCGAGCCCGACCCACTGGCAGGGAGCTGAATGGAGCGCAGTTCAGGGGTAATGACGGCAGGGATGATTACCGTGTATGCATCGCTCGTGGTCTGATTACCGGCCACATCGATGGCGATAAATTGAACCTTGTATGTGCCGGTACTGAGCGATGCCGTATCAAAAGGCAGTTCCCATGTCGCAGTACGAATAGCTTTGCCATGCAAGAAAGAAAGTCTGTCGAGGTCGATGCTCTCATCCTCAACCACCGGTATGAATTCTGACGCAACAAGACTCGTCGCGTCATAAATGTTTGCGGTGAGTGAACGCAATGTACCGCCTTCGTTCACGGTTCCGTCAAACAATACCTCATTCGTGCCCTTGAGAATCGTCGTTGCCCGCTGCGAAACCATCAGGCTTGGTGCACGGGTGTCAATTCGAAGGGTCATCGATCGAGTTGGGCTCGAATTATTAGCAGCGTCGATGCCGCGAATGTTGAGCACGCGCAGTGCATTGTCTATGTCTGCGGTCTTTTGGAGGGTGTAGATCCAGGGTGCGTTGGTGCTGATTAACGGTGCCTCCGGGGTGAAGGAAATGGCCCACTCTGTTATGGTCGTTTGCGTGCTATCAGCAATCTGATCACATGCAATCAAGTTCCACGCGCCATTGACTGGTTCGCCGACAAGCGTGCTCAGCTGGCCATCGGGTTGTACCAAAATGGGATCCGAAGCCATGTCGAACGTCCCGCTGAGCACGTCTGTTGTGGCAATGTGATCATCACTAAACACTGCACGCAGGTTTGTGCCTGCTGTTCGCCGTGAGGTAAGCAACGGTACGATGGTGCCAGAGGGTGATTGGAGCCACATATTAAGCGTGTCAGCCGCCGCACCCGTTGCGTTGACCGCAACACGCAGACTGGCTATTCGGTCCGTGCGTCCGGCATCAGCCTGTGTCAGGTCGATGCTGTCGTAATCGCTGAAGTCTGTCGTTGCACACGGAGCTGAACCAATAATCTGGTTGGCCGATACTGTAGCAGTGATTGGCGCAAGAGCAGTCTGTGTCCCTGCTGCGATTGATGCATTGGCGCAGGTACCTAGTGCTTCGTCACAGACGCGTACGACTGCGGTGCTCAGGGTGTCCGTAATTAAGCCGTTTAAGGAGATCGTCGTACCGCCGACATATGCGGCATCAATCATTGCTTCGGTTTGGGAATCGAAGCTATACGACGGTGCACCGTCATCGACGGTCGACCCATACCATGCAGTCCAGTCACTTTGTTGCCCGTATGCGTCACTTGCACGGAGGCGATACAAGACCTCTGTGACTCCGCTTGCCAGGGTAACTGGGCAGCTCCAACGGGTGGCGACTGCTGCGCCACACGATACCTGGGTAGGTGTTGAGCGTAGGTTTGTGGTGTATTGCAGCTCTACCATTGGTACTGCCGAAGTGTCCTTCACCGTACCACTAAACCGTGTCAGCCCACGACGCACACTTGACTGGACATCAGGCGCAAATCGAGCAGGAGCCTCGGTGTCGATGGCGACGGCTGCGTTGAGCCATTCGAGCGTGCGGGCTCGATTAATCGCGGACGCTGTCGCGTCGTCGGTAATCCGTACTTCGAGTTTGGCGATACTGGTGGTTTTGGTACGATCACTGCTCGAAGATTGCGCTTTGTTTGGATCAATCAGTCCGCGGAACGTGAGTGTCGTGGTGGAACGCGCGGCAATTGGGTTGATGCGAATGAGGTGGTAATCGCGGAGTGACGGCTCAGTAATGGTGTGGTAGTCATAGGTGCCACCGCCAACGATGGTCATTGCTGCACTCCCGGTGGAGTTGCCGTCGGTCAGCCAAATACCGCCGTATGTCTGCACAATGGCATACATGGTGCGTGATCTGGTGT
>JBFYTT010000094.1:0-18836 GCA_041300425.1 Roseiflexaceae bacterium | reverse complement strand
ATGGTGGAATATTCAAACGAATCGCCCAGCGGATGGAGGCGTAATGCAGCTTGTAATGCTTCGGCGCCGGAACGATGCCCGCCACCGGTGTCTGATATGGCAAAAAGTATACGCTTCCGTTGAGTCATATTCGCACTCCTCTGCGTCCCACGCGGTTTGCTTGGTTCACAGACCACCACCATCCGACTGTGCACGGTGCGTGCGACGCAGCCACCACGAATCCGTGTCCCGTGGTTTTATTTTTGTACAACCATTCTACCATTAATCATCCCAAACCCGATATCGCTGTTGGAATGCACGATAGTGCCGCGTACGACAATATGTAGGGGGATGCAAAAACCGATCTTTTGGGGGATACCAGCGACTGCACCCGTGCGCTATCCTACAGACACTCGTAGGATGTAAAACCACAAAGAGGTTGCCGTTATGCTACAGACATCGCGCCGCACTACGACTGCAGGATTCCGCCAATCCCCGCTTACCGTCCAGACCTTGGGGGCTTTTCGCTGTAGTCATGGCATCAACGTGATTACGCAGACGCAATGGCGGAGCCAACGTGCGTGCGAATTGTTCCTGTTGTTGATTGCCAGCGATGGCTACAGTGTCTCGCGGGAATATGCCAGCGACCAATTGTGGCCAGACCATTTGGGTGACGCAGCTGCCAATAATCTGCGGGTTGTCCTGCATCGGATGCGCAGTGCGCTCGAACCGAACGGCCATCAGCAGACAATCGTCCAGGCAACGCACCACACGATTAGTTTGACCCTACCGAGTGGCAGTACGGTCGACAGCGATGAGTTCCGCCATGCCATTGCTGCAGCCCGCCGTAGCTCCGATAGCCGGACAGCGTTGCCGCATCTGCGGCGTGCATGTGATGTGTACAACGGCTACTATTTGGCCAATGTACCACTGGCAGAGTGGGCCATCCCGTTGCGTGCCAAGTATGCTGCCGAATATGCTGCGGCGAGCACACGCCTCGGGAGCATCTTGTTGGGACTACATTTGCATACCGAACTCGTCGAACGCATGTGGCGTGCGCTGGATATTGATCCGAGTATCGATGCCGCCCACGACATGCTGATGCAATCATATGCCGCTACCGGCAACCACGATCTCATCAGTCGCGCAGCACCGACCACGCCGGCGTTGCTTGCACACACACTGCGTGATGCCAACGTATCCGTGCAACGGCGCGTCTACCAGCAGGTGATGAGTTCCTAATCGTGCATGCTGCGCATCGCAGTCCAGATTACTACAACGGTGTATAATCGCCGTATGAGCTGTACTCTGACGCAGGCGCTCCAAGACTGGACCGCCGACCAACGCAAACGCCGCCGCGCTTTATCCCCTGCCACCATCGCTTCGTATAGCGATGCGTGGCATGCATTCATGCAATGGGCTGCGGCCAACGATCGCCACACGACACAAGCGTTACAGGCACGCGATTTTGCAGCCTGGATCAACACACTTGGGCACCTCGCCGATGGCTCGGTGCAGACCTACAGTCACGGGACGATTGCCATTTGCAAATATTTGGCCGACCGCGGGCTGTTAGGCTGCGAGATATCACTCATCCAAATGCACATCGGCGACGCGCTGCCGCGGATTGTGCCGAGTCGCGCGCCAGATGTCGCTGACCTGCGCCGACTGGTGTCGTTCTACGACACAGGACTCCCCGCGGGTGCGCCACACTCCAAACCCGAGCGCGACCGGCTGTCGGCGTTGCGCAACAATGCGCTCTTGCATCTGCTTTTTTCGAGTGCCTGTCGTATCTCTGAGGTGCTTGCTATTGACCTCGCCGACATCCGTGGCGATCACGGTGCGGTGGCGGCTCGTGTCTCGGTAGTCGGCAAAGGGAACAAACGGCGCACCGTGTTTGTGCGGCCGCATGCGCGCACCGCAATCGAGACCTACCTGTTGGCGCGGCGGGCGTCGTTCCCGACTGCCACAGCGCTGTTTATCTCGCACGGGCCGCGCAGCCCAGGGCATCGGCTCAATCGGATTGCAGCGTGGAACGTCGTGACTCATGCGGCACTGACCCTCGCCGACACCGTCGAACGCGACGGTCGCGTCCACGAGGCTGCTTTGCTCCGTACCACCACCCCCCACACCTTTCGTCATTTTGTCGCAATGTGGCTCCTCAATGAAGGTGTACAGCTCTCGGAGGTGTCGGCCATCCTCGGTCATGCCAACACACGCATCACCGAGCAGTATTATGCGCGCCACACCGACGAGCGTTTGGCTGAGGTACACGACCAATTCGCCGCTGACCCCCTGCCGCGCGGCGCACCCTGATGCACGCTGCCGCGTGCCCGACGACGCGTTCCCCGTACGGTCGATACACCCATCGGCGCTGGCTTGTTTCTCATGACAATCGCATGACCGGCCCCGTTCATCATCATTTATTCATCAGCAGCGTGTCAGAACGATTGAAAGAACGAGTCGTTCCGTGCTATAGTTTGGCAGAGTCTCCAACGGTGGGGGCCGAGTTCGCCTGTGCAACTGCGTTGTTTCCACGACAACGGCATGTCCTCAATCATGTTGCACATCATGAATGACCTGTTTATTTCTGTGCGGTCATTCACTGCGGGAGTACCAAATCCATGGTCGACCAGTCCAAACGAATGCGCAATGCCGCATCAGACCCATATGAACTCATCCAACGGGTGAACCGCCGCCGTACCGAGTACCGCCGCGAAGAACGCACCACCCGCGTGACTGATCGTATCCCCAGCATCCAAACCCTGATTCATCGTCCCGAGCGCATTGTGGCGTTCTTTACGCAGCGCATGGTGATGCATATTCTGGTTATCGCCCTGATCCCCGGTGCACTGCTGTTGAGCAAGACCGAGCTTGTTTTGGCAGTCCCCGAAGTCGGCAGTGCCCCGCGTGTAGTCGACGTCGGCAACAATGACTTCACGGTTGATGTCGCCCCGATTACGTCTGAATCGTACAGCGAGGGCGATGCCCCGCTGACCGAGTCCGAAGACCTGCCGATGCCCATATCGCTCGTGTCACGCAATCAAACCATGTCACCCGTTGTCGTACCCGTCACGGTGATAACCGACCGCGCCTACATGCGCAACGGGCCTGGGACCAATTATGACCCGATTACGCGTGCGTCAGGTGGCCTCGAGCTCCAGGTCATCGGCAAATACGGTGACTGGTATCAGGTTCGTGAGCGCGTCGACGCTCCAGTTATGTGGATGGCCGGCGAACTCCTGTCACTGCCCGAAAATGCTGCGGCAACTATTTTCGACATCTTCGACAAAGACCTCCCGCCACCACCGCCACCCCGGACCGGCATCGTGCTCGAATCAGGGCTGACCCTGCGTGACGGTCCCGGTGTCAAATACGTCGCAATCACCACACTCAAGTTACGTGGCGAAGTCGAACTCATCGAAATCTATCAGGACTGGTACCACATCGAGGTCGACGCCAAGACCAACGGATGGGTCAAGGCTGCCTACATCGATGTTTCCAAATCCGTCCTCGACCGTGTTATCACCGCAGACTCCTTCTCCATCCCCGATGTATCACCTGAGCTGGTGGGTACCGTGCGCGAAAGCAACGTGAATCTCCGCCTCGGTCCTGACTCGCGCCATGCCAAAGTGGGCACTGCGAATCTCGGCCAAAAATTCGACATCGTCGGTAAGTACAAGGACTGGGTCCAAGTCCTGGATGGCAAAAAGAAGGTATGGATATTCAAGGACCTCTTCAGCGTGACTCCACATGTGTTGCGCCGTGTGCCGACGACGTCTGATTTCCCCGCTTTGCCCATCGGACCGACACGCAATCGCAGCGGGAACTCTGCCGCAGGCATAAGCACCAGCAGCGATGTGGCCAATGTGGCCTTGCAGTTCGTGGGTTACCGCTACACGTGGGGCGGTACGACGCCCAAGTCTGGGTTCGATTGTTCGGGTTTGATGTTGTACGCCTTTCGCCAAGTCGGCGTCACTGTTCCACGCTTGGCTGCATCGCAGTTCAGCTTTAATGGTGCAGTCGATGTGAGCTGGGACAACATGGCACCCGGCGACATGATGTTCTTCAAAAATACCAGTGGTCGACGTGGGATTACCCATGTATCGATGTACATTGGGAACGGCAGAATGGTCCATGCCATGACGCCTACCTACGGCGTCCAGATTTCGAGCATCTATGACGACTACTGGGTCAAACACTTTTATGGTGCCACCCGCGTCAAGCGCTAGCCCCAAATCATCACGGTTCTGTCATCTCGCAATGAGGCATCGTTCTACGACGATGCCTCGGTTTTTGTTACTATACGAACAACACAGACAAATGTGCGGTACTGTTGTGCACGCACACACGAAGGAGCCTGCATGAAAGGTCTGATTCTGAGCGGTGGCAACGGGACACGCCTGCGCCCCATCACCTACACCAGCGCAAAACAACTCGTGCCCGTGGCGAACAAACCCGTGCTGTTCCGCGTCATCGAGACAATCCGTGACGCCGGTATCGACGATATCGGCATCATCGTCGGCAATACCGCAGCCGAAGTGATGGCTGCAGTCGGTGATGGCGCCAAATTCGGCGTCAAAGTAACCTACATCCAACAAGACGCCCCTTCGGGACTGGCCCACGCCGTCAAAATCGCCCACCCGTTCATCGGCGACGAGAAGTTCGTCATGTTCCTCGGCGACAACTGCATCCAAGGCGGCATCTCGGGTTTGATCAAACAATTCCAAGACAGCACATATAACTCCCAGATTGTCCTCAAAGAAGTCCCCAACCCACGTTCCTTCGGTGTCGCCGAACTGAACCCCGACGGCAGCATCCTCCGTCTGGTCGAAAAGCCCAAGGAACCCAAGTCAAACCTGGCTTTGGTCGGCATTTATATGTTCGACAACTCCATTTGGCACGCGATTGACTCGATCAAACCCTCGGCCCGTGGTGAGCTCGAAATCACCGACGCCATTCAGGCCCTCGTCGACACCGGCAAGACTGTCTTCCCGTATGTCCATAAGGGCTGGTGGATCGACACCGGCAAAAAAGACGACATGCTCGAGGCGAACCGGCTGGTTCTCGATGAAATGGGCGATTTCAACAACGGCTCCATCGACGCCGCCTCGCACATCATCGGCAAAGTCATCATCGAAGAAGGCGCCGAGGTTATCAACAGCACCATCCGCGGCCCGGCCATCATCGGCAAAGGCACGCGTATCATCAACTCATACGTCGGCCCGTTCACTTCGATCTACCATCACTGCACCATCCAAAACAGCGAAATCGAGCACTCTATCGTTCTCGAAGACTGCACCATCAACGACCTGCCCGGCCGTCTGTGCGACAGTCTGATTGGCCGTTCGGTTGTGGTGTCGCGCTCGTCTGCTCGGCCGAGTGCATACCGTCTCGTCCTCGGTGACCATAGTCACGTCGACGTTCTCTAGAAGCAGAGATCAGAGATCAGAGATCAGAGATCAGAGATCAGAGATCAGAGATCAGAGATCAGAGATCAGAGATAAAATACCAGCGTCAGTTTCGCGACTGACTGCTGGTATCTCAATTCCTAATTCCTAATTCTTGCTATTCGTTGCTTTGCGCAGTTGGAATGGTGAAGTAAAACGTCGTTCCCGTGCCAACGGTACTCGACAGCCAGACGCGCCCACCGTGGCCTTCGACCAAATGCCGCACAATCGCGAGCCCGAGTCCCGTACCCGACCCGCGCGTGCGTGCTTGATCAACCTTATAAAATCGTTCAAAGATCCGCTGTTGATGCTCGGTTGCAATCCCCACACCGTTATCGGCAATGCACAGAAGCACCCACTCGCCTGTGGGGTGCTCAGCCGGCAGGTTGATGAGCGATGATCGGTCTTCAGGAAGGTGTACGACGCGGGCGTCGATGCGAATCGCCCCGCCGTCTGGGGTAAATTTGACGGCATTGTGGAGTAGATTAAGGAACACCTGCGCCATCCGACCACGGTCGACCATCACCGCCGGTAGGTTGTCGGGGTAACTTGCGTGCAATGTGATGTGGTGTGCGGTGGCTTGCGGTGCGCTCCGCTCGATCGCTTGTTGGATGAGGGCAACCGTGTCGTATTGGGCATATTGGAGCGCGATGCGCCCTGCCTCGATTTGTGACAGATCGTGGAGGTCCTCAACGAGCCGCGTCAGGGCATCGACTTCGTCCGAGATGCGCATCGCCATGCGTTGCGCCACCTCGGGTGGGGGCTGGCTAACGATGGTGTCGCTGAGGATTTTGAGGGCAGCCAATGGGGTGCGCAACTCGTGCGAGATGCTCACAATCATGTCACGGCGAGCCCGTTCGAGTTGATTGATCTGCGTCACATCGCGGATTAGGACCATCACCACGACGTCGTCATTGGGCAAAATCATCGGGCGCGCGACGACACGCATCGTGCGTGACGGGTTGCGCTGATGGAGTTGCATTTCGTCATTGACCCGTTTGGTGGCGGTGTCGCGCACGAATTCGTCGAGCTGGTGATCACGCACCAGGCTCATAATCGTCTGGCCGTCGACGCTTCCATCGATGCGCAAGACCGTCCGCAAGGCAGGGTTGTGATGCAACACCACACCGTCCGCCGCGACATACATCACGCCGATATCGAGCATTTCGACCGCGATATCATTTGGCAAAAACGGCGGGGGTTCGGGCGGTGGCGGCGGCGGGCGCTTGGTGCGCCGCTCGGGAGGGTTCTGCTGCCACGTGATAATCAACCAAATGATGGCTGCGATGGCAAACAACCACGGGTAGAGTGCATCGAGGTTCATCGATTACTCGTGCGCTTTGGGCGTATCAAAGCGATAGCCAATACCACGGACGGTCTGCACATATGCGGGGGTACTCGGATCAGCTTCGATTTTTTCGCGGAGCCAACGTATATGCACGTCGACGGTCCGACCGTCACCCACATAATCACCGCCCCAGACACGCTCGAGCAGGACATCACGCGACAACGCGAGGCCACGATTGCGCATCATGCAGGCGAGTAGATCGAATTCTTTCTGCGACAGTTGGACTTCGGTCTCGTCGCGCCAGACGCGCCGTGACCCGGTGTCGAGTTTGATACCGCCGATGACAACCGCATCGCGCTCGGTGGTGGGCTGACGGTCGCTGCGGCGCAGGATGGCCCGGATGCGTGCCAGCAACTCGCCGACACTGAATGGTTTGGTCAGATAATCGTCGGCACCGAGCTCGAGTCCGGCGATGCGGTCGACCTCGTCTTGGCGAGCGGTCAACATGAGGATGGGGATGGTGCTCTCTTTGCGGAGCATCCGACACACCGAAAATCCGTCGAGACGCGGCAACATCACATCCAATACGAGGATGTCGGGCGCATCACGACGGGCCATCTCGAGCGCAGTCATACCATCGCTGGCACGCAAGACCGTGTAGCCTTCGCGTTCGAGATTGTAGGTCAGCGCTTCGGCCAGCGTCGCATCGTCTTCGACCAAGAGAATCGTCTGCATGGACACCATTCCTTTGTATCGTCAGGGTGACCAGGTCACAACCGACGATCTATTCGGGGCGGATGCGTCCCACACCATCTGCCGCATGCGTCACATAAATCGACGCACTCCGACCGGTGGCTGCCAAGTAAGCGGCGGCGACTTCGTGGCGGAAGTGCTCGACCGCACTGTTTTCGACCAGACTGACCGTACAGCCGCCAAAACCGGCCCCCGTCAGACGAGACCCGTAGCACCCGCTGACGCGTTGTGCCGACGCAACCAATGCGTCCATCTCGGGGATGCTGACGTTGTAGTCGTCACGCATGCTGGCGTGCGATGCGTTCATCAGTCGGCCAAACTCGGCCACATTGCCGGCGCGTAGGGCTGCCACCCCACTCAGGACACGTTCGTTTTCGCTGATGACATGCCGGGCACGTTGGAGCACAATCGACGGCAACGCCTGGCTGTATTGCTGTAACTGCTGGCTTGTCACGTCACGCAGGGCTTTGATGCCGGGCAACGACGCGCTCAGTATCTCGACCGCCTGCTCACACTCGGCGCGCCGTTGGTTGTATGCCGAGGCTGCCAACGAGCGTTCGATGTGGCTGTCGCAGATCACGATGGCGGCGTTTTCGGGCACGCTGACCGCCTGGTAACTCAAATCGCGGCAGTCGATGAGCAGCGCGTGGTGGGCTTGCCCGAGGGTCACGATGAACTGATCCATGATGCCGCAGTTGACGCCGACGAAGTGATTCTCGGTGGCTTGGGCCATCAACGCCAGTTCTTCGCCTAGGATATTGAGGTCGTAGAAAAGCTGAAAGACATAGCCCGTGGCCACTTCGAGCGCCGCCGACGACGATAACCCGGCACCGCGGGGCACGCTACTCGACACCACCATGTCCGCACCGTTGATGACATGCCCCGCTGCCAGCAGGGAACGCACCATGCCGCGGATGTAGTTGCTCCACGGGCGGATGCCGCTCGGTTCGATATGGTCGATGGCGAACTCGTCGCTCTCGTTGAGATCCGCTGCGAACACCCGTACGCGCCGGTCACTCCGTGGCGCAGCAGCAATATAGGTTGCCCGATCAATTGCCGCAGGGAGCACAAATCCGTCGTTGTAGTCGGTATGTTCGCCGATTAAGTTGACGCGACCCGGTGCGCGCACGACCATGCTGGGCGCTTGTCCAAAATGCGTGGCGAAAAGTGCCTGGATCCCTGCTGCGTCAATCATGCATGTGTCTCCAATGTTGGTAACTATCCACATTCTATTATAAGGAATTGTTATGTGTGCGTGTATTTCGCATCAAATCGCCGTGAATACTCATTTTGCACGTGATCGCACAAGCCGGCTCACGCCCACCATAAGCAATACAAACCCCACCGCTATCCCTACCGCCAAACCCGGATTGCTCGTACTCAGATCACCGGCCACCGTCAGTACCAGTAACGAGGGTATAACGCCTACCAGCGACCCGAGCAGGTACTGCCACCATGGCATGCGGCTACAACCGGCAGCAAACGACACGAGCGTGTAGGCTGGCCCGGGCAGTACCCGCAACAACAACATGCCGGTCGGCGTTATCCGCACACACAGGTCATCAAAAGCACCTTGCTCTGCCGCAGACAACCGGCCACGTACGACCTGATGTCCCCATCGGCGGGCAATCGCAAACCCCACCAGCGCCCCAATGCCGTCTCCCAACAACGTCAGCCCAAAGCCCAGCCATGGACCAAAGACGAGGCCTGCGCCGACCTGCAACACCGTCGCCGGCACCACGGGCACGACCAAAATACCTGCTATCCCTACAACGATGATCAACGCGCCCCAACCTCCCATAGGGGCCAATAGCGTGCGGATCCCAGTCGGGGTCATATCGACAACGCCCCGGAGCCACCACAGCAGTGCCAACGAGACGAGTGCGATGAGCGTGAGCCAGACAAGCCGCCGTAGCGGGAGGAGTGTTTTGAGTGTGCTCCAGACCGATGTCTTCATAGCGTTGCTCCATCCTGCATTGTATAGCGGTATCCTTGTGCCACCAAAAACCGCTGGCGCTGCCAATTATCTTGAATTTCACGCGTCAGCGTGGTCATCAACGCATAGAAAAACGCTGCCTGTCCGTGATGGATGCGTAACACCCGCCCGAGCCGTTGTGCTTCTTCTTGGCGCGACCCAAATGCCCCCGAAAGCTGTATCAGCACCGTGGCATTGGGCAAATCAATCGCCTGATTGCCCACCTTCGACACAATCAGCCGGGCCGCCTGCCCATTCCGGAACGCCTCGTACAATGCCTGCCGTTCGTCCTCGGGCGTATTGCCGGTCAACAGCGGCCAGCCGGTCAGCGCGGCACACTGCTGCAATTGCTCGATGTACTGTCCGATGACCAAAATCGACGCATCGGCATGGATCTGCGCCAGTCGTTCAACGACCGCCAGTTTGGCGCTGGCCATGGCCGCGATGCGCCCGTACTGCCGCGGGAACGCCGCCAGGTATGCGGCCCGTTCGGCCGGCGTATGGTCGACCGTGACCGCAATGCATTGGACAGGAGCAATATAGCCTGCCTGTTCGAGGGTGCGCCACGGCATTGCATAGCGCTGCGGGCCGACGAGACTGTAGACGTCGTTGATGTTGCCATCCTCGCGCACCAACGTCGCACTCAACCCATAGCGTCGGCGCGATTGTACCCCTGCAGTGGTGCGAAAGACCGGAGCAGGCAGTGTGTGTACCTCGTCGTAGACAATCACACCCCAGGCAGCGTCGAGCAGGCTCTGCGGCGCATGGATGAGTTGTTGATAGGTAGTCACGGTGATGGGGGTGAGACCCGTTTGGCGGCGATAGATCCCCAGCGCTGTCGGGTCAACGGTGGTCGCTCTTGCCACACTGTCGTGCCATTGCTGGGCCGCTGCGCGACTGCTGGTGATAATCAGTGCGTGTTGTTGCAATGTCGCGATGAGTGCGACGCCGATGTAGGTTTTGCCGCTCCCCGGCGGCAACACGATGACGCCGTGCGTACTCGCGCAGGCCGCGTCGACCGCCTGTTGCTGGTACGGGTAGAGCGTGATACTGTCGTTCCACGCGATGGCGAGGGCGTTCCCGTCGCGCGTCTGCGCATTGTCGATGACCGGCCAGCCGCGTTTGACCAGGACCTGCTTGATCAGACCACGTTGCTGGGCGTCTATCCGGTAGCGGTTCTCGCCTATCTGTTGCGCAAAAACCGCATGCAAGCGGGCGTCATGCAACAACACCAACGCCCCCAGTGGGTCATGCACGGCGAGGATCAGCGCGTCTGCAGTCCCGGTCAGCACCAACGCTCCCCAGCGCTCCATCAGGGTGCGAATCGTGCGTTCGATGGCCGGGTCGAGCGCACCGGCATACCGCTGCAACGTAGAGCAGACGTCGACCGCAGTCATCCCGTTGGCGGCAGCGTTCCATAGGCTGGTGCGTTCGAGCCGCGCCCGCACATACCGACCGGTGTACGCGGTGATACGTCCGAACCCCTGGAGCGCGTCGATGCAAGCGCGGGCGTCTGGGTGATCGGTGTCGATCAACAGTTGCCCGTGTGCCAGCACGACCAGTGCAACCGCACTCATAGCGCCAGATGCGCGTGCCGATGGCAATCAACCACATGGTCGTTGATCATCCCCGTCGCCTCCATCAACGCGTAGCACATGGTCGGTCCGATGAACCTGAACCCAGCTCGTTTGAGATCGTTGGCCATCTGGGTCGACAACGGCGTGACCGTGGGTATCTGCGCATGTATCTGGTAGCGCGGTTGCAACGGTGTACCGTCGACATAGCGCCAAAAAAACGCATCGACGCTACCGTGTTTGGCTTGGAGTGCGAGGAACGCATGCGCGTTGTCGATCATGGCGACCAGTTTGGCACGATTGCGAATAATCCCGCTGTCAGCCATCAGCCGTTCGACATCGCCGGCATCGAATGCCGCCACCAATTGTGGGTCGAACCCCGCGCAGACTGCCCGGTAGTGCTCACGTTTGCGCAACACCGTCAGCCAGCTCAAACCAGCTTGCATCGTCTCGAGCACGATACGCTCGTACCAGCCGTGCTCGCTGTGGAGCGGCACGCCCCACTCGTGGTCGTGATACGCCGTGTACAGCGCATCCGTGCCGCACCAGACACAGCGCTGCGGGTTATTCATCGTGGGGCCCCTGCTGGGTTGATGACAATGGCATGCGCGTCAGCGCTGATTGCGTCTGCATTTGGCACCAGATGCACGCGCGCGTCATTGCCATTGATGGTCACCAACCAGCGCGGCCCGTCGTGCTGCCACGCGACGCGGTTGACCGGGGTCTTGGCGGCAATTGCGATGGCATCGAACAGCTGCTCCAGTGGCACGACCCCGTGGGCTCCGGCCTGCGTGACATGCAAGACCGGTGCATGCCAGTGGCTGATGCATGCAGTAAGCTGCGCGTCGCTGAGGGTTGTTCCCGCCGGATGAAGTGCCAGTGTGGCGATGGGCAAATCGTCGAATTTGCGCCACTGGATAGCATGCGGTGTCACCCGCATCTGCGCCGGGCAACCAAACGTCAACGCATCGATGACACAATCGGTGATTGCATGCACCACCTGGTGCTGATACGCCGCACTCGTTGCGCCATAGTCGGGGCTACGCCGTGTGCCGCTCGCCACCAAAATGACCTCGACCGGGGTGATAGGATGCAAATTGATGTGAAAGGTCAATGAGCTGACGTCGATACGCTCGGGATGTTCAATGTCGCAGACGACGAGGGCAAGCAGACAGTCTTCGCCGCGGAACCCGACCGCATGCACCATCAGCGGGGCAGCGACATACGCAAATGTCGCATGACTGCCACGTTCTGTGGGATCCGGGTCAATCGCGCGGCTGGCACTCCCGACAAACCAATCTGTCGTATTCATCGCAGACCTTCATTACAGTGTGAATTTGTGCACGTTATCTTACCGCACCGGGCGAAGCCGTGCCCGGACCATACAACCGGTCTATCCAGGATGCATTGGTGCGGCGTAGGTCGTGCCAGACTGCTTCGACCTGCAGCGCATCGGGGCCGAGCGGATTGCTCAGCAACGCCTGCATGGCAAGCAATTCGTTCCCTTCGACGGCAGCCCGGATGGTCAGTTGTTCGTATGCTTTGACTTGACTAGTCAGGCCGTGCATGACCGGTGCCAACGGCGCCTGGCGCAGAGGATGCGCGCCAATACGGTCGACGACGCACGGCACCTCGACGACCACATCCGCCGGCAAGTCGGGCAGTGCACCGTCGTTACGGACATTGACGACGTGCGTCGCGCCGTCGCCGAGGTGATGCGAGCAGATAAGGGCGGCAGCGGCGGTCGAATAATAGGCGCCGCCACGTTCCATCAATTCGGCCGGCTTTTCGCACAGATGCACATCGGCATAACGCTCAATAAGCCGTCGTTCGACATCCATCACCACCTCGGCGCGGGTGGGGATGCCGCTCTGTTGTTGAGCGACGATGGCTTTGGTCAGATAGAAGTAATCCAAATAGCTACTCGGCAAGGCCTGGAGCATCCCAATGAGCTCGGCGGGCACATGCACACCGTCGCTACCGCGCAATTCGTCCATGCGCTGGGTCAGAATGTCGGCTGTGACATCGCTCCCACCGACCGTGATACGCCGGATCCAGTTCAAATGATTGAGCCCGACCTGTTCAATCTGCACCGTAGCCGGGTCGACGGCCAGCGTTTTGGCGATCCCTCGTTGGGCAGTCATGGCGTTGTTGCACAACCCGATGACCTTGACACCGCCGTGCCGGACTAGTGCTTCGGTGATGATCCCTGCAGGATTGGTGAAGTTGACGAGCAGAGCATCTGGACAAAACGCCCGCATATCGGCGGCAATATCGAGCATGATGGGGATGGTGCGCAGGGCTTTGGCAAAACCACCCACGCCGGTCGTCTCCTGGCCGACGAGGCCATGCCGGCGCCCGAGGAGCTCGTCGCCGTGACGGGCGGATTGGCCACCGACCCGCAATTGCGTGATGACATACTGCGGCACCCGCTGGAGTGCCGCCCGTCGGTCTGCGGTGTCGTGGATAACAAACTGACCGCCGTGGTGTGCCACCATGCGCCGGCAAAAAGCGGAGACGACCGTTCGACGCGTGTCGTCGGGATCGACCAGGGTGACTGTGGTCAACCCCAAATCGGCTGCGCGGCCAATCAGGCCATCAATCAGTTCGGGCGTGTAGGTGCTCGCACCACCGATGACGACAATATGCATACAATTCGCTCCAGTTTTGTCGGAATTCACGCACCTGCGTGTCGGAATTATTGTGCTGCGCAATCAGCGCGTACCACGCATGTTCTGAGCTGAATCACATCTGTTTATCATCTGCGCATGCCACTATATGTGGACAAATCATTGCGTTTTCATACCAAATATGGTATGATACCAGACGGTTAGCTCTTCTTTTCGTAAGAGAAAGTTGGTGTCGCGTGGATAAACCACTCAGTCCACCCCAACAGAACATCCAGAGCGAAAACGAACCACATGTCGTTACAACCAAGAACGACATTGATGATATTTTCCCTGCCGGAGTTGCCCACATCGTCGACGAAATCCCCGAAGACGAACTCGCCCACATCGAGGCCGATGCCACTGCCGATACCGATAGTGATGTCGATGATTCGGTGCGGCTATATCTGCGCGATATCGGTCGTATCGACCGCCTCAAATCTATTGTAGACGAAAAGAAACTCGCGTATTTCTACGAGACCGGCTTGCGTTCTGCCGTCATCGGTAGCTCTATCCAAAACGACGACGATGACTACCCGCAGCGTGCCGCTCCCGCAGAGTACATAGCATCCTACGAGGGCTCATTCGCCGCGAGTGATGCCACGACTGAGCTATCAGCATTACCCGAAAGCTACATCAACAAGCTTCGCTCGAACCTCGGCAAACGCTTGTACTACGTCTACATGATTGTCTACGTGTGTAGCCACGATGTCGATCCGAGTCGCATGCAAGAGCACCCGGTGATCGGGCCGATCCTGGCAGCTGACCCTGAGCTCCGCGATTTTTTCATCGCGTTGCCGGATGCCAAAGTCGAAGACAAGACCGGCTACGAACGACATTCACTCAACAAGCCCGATGCACGCTTCTATGACAAACTGTGCGTCTTGGCGTGTATCGGTGTCGAAGACATCGTTGAAAAGAGCGGTATGCGCGACGCGACGGGCGTTGACTTCACGGCTCGGGTACGCCTCATCACACTCTTTCTTTTCTGCAAACAAGCCAACGGCTACGACGCACATCACGTCGTGTCGCCGGAGAGTGTCACCGACAAATATCAGCGCATCATGGCAGATTACGCGTTGCCGTGGCAGCCTGTTGGCATGGCGCTCCAATCAGCACCAGCTGTGAGCGAACATGATTGGTCACGTGCCGCCGACGAGCCAACTGGCGAGTCGTTGGAGGTCCTCCAGAGTATTTTGACTGCTGCCAGCACATGGATAGGCAAAGAGGGTCCCAACGCACGTGAGGTGCTAATCAACGCAAACCTCCGTCTGGTCGTCTCAAATGCCAAAAAATACCTCGGCCGCGGTATGTCGATGCTCGACCTCATCCAAGAAGGTAGCATCGGCCTGATGCGCGCCACCGAGAAGTACGAACAGCGCCGCGGCTTCAAGTTCTCGACCTATGCCACCTGGTGGATCCGCCAGGCCATTACCCGCGCAGTGGCCGACCAGAGCCGCACGATTCGCTTGCCCGTGCACGTCGGCGAAACCATCAATCGCCTGATGCGCACCGCTGCCAACATCCAACAAAAGACCGGTCGCGACGCATCGCCCGACGACATCGCCGACGAGCTCCAGATGCCGGCCGACAAAGTCCGCCGGATCCTCGATGCGTCGCGCCAGACACTGTCGCTCGAGACACCGGTCGGCAATGACGGCGACGCCAATTTGGCAGACTTCATCGAAGACTACCACGGCGCTACCCCTGCCGAGACTGCGACCCAAACGTTGCTCCGAGAGCGCCTCAACGACGCACTCACCCGTTTGCCCGAGCGCGAGCGCCGCATCATTCAACTCCGCTTTGGCCTCGAAGACGGTCGCTCACGCACCCTCGAAGAAGTCGGCCGCGAGTTCGGTATCACCCGTGAACGCACCCGCCAAATCGAAGGCGAAGCCCTGCGCAAACTGCGCCATCCCGGGGTTGCGCGTGGGCTGCGGAGCTTTCTCGAATAGCCCATGCACCTGCGTGCATGGGCTTGACGAGTCCATCTGGAGTGCATGGGCTTGACGAGTCCATCTGGAGTGCATGGGCGAATGTACGGGCGAGGGCGAATGTACGGGCGGGTGGTCATGCCCCGCGAAGCGGGGTACTCGCCCTTGTTTTATGCCTGATGTACCTCGCCCCTAGCGCAGGGTGGGTTCAGCGGGCGAGGTGGTCATGCCCCGCGCAGCGGGGTACTCGCCCCTTGCCTTTGATACCTGATATACTATCTGAAGCAGCGACGTCGCTCAGACGGCGCTTTTTTTGACATGAATCAGGAGCGGATGCACATGCAAATCTATCTCGATACCGCGAACATCAAAGAAATAGCCGAAGCAGCCAGCTGGGGCATTCTGAGCGGCGTGACCACCAACCCATCGTTGGTCGCCAAGGAACAAGGCATCGACCACAAGACCCTCATCACCGAGATTACCAAGTTGGTCGACGGCCCCATCAGCGCCGAAGCAATCTCGCTCGACGCCGCTGGCATGATTCGCGAAGGCCACGAATTTGCAACTTGGCACCCCAACGTGATTGTCAAGGTGCCCGTCACGCCCGAAGGCCTCAAGGCGGTCTATGCCTTGGCCAAGGACGGCATCCGCACCAACGTGACCCTCTGCTTCAACGCCACCCAGGCACTATTTGCGGCCCGCGCAGGTGCTTTTATCATCAGCCCGTTTATCGGTCGCGTCGATGACATGGGCGCAGACGGTATGCAACTCATCCGCGAGATTTCGGGCATCTATCGCTTGCATGGCATCACCACCAAGTTGCTGGCCGCCTCGATCCGTCATCCGCGCCACATCATCGAGTCTGCCCTGGCCGGTGCCGACATCGCGACCTGCCCGTTTGGCGTCATCAAGCAGAGCATGAAGCACCCATTGACCGACAGCGGCATCGAAAAGTTCTTGGCAGATTACAAGAACAGCACCAAATAAAGGGATTGTGATGCCATATACCGAAATAGACCAGCGGTCCATCAATACCCTCCGTGCCTTGGCCATCGACGCCATCCAACAAGCCAATTCGGGCCACCCCGGGTTGCCGATGGGGTCAGCCGCCATGGCGCACGTGCTGTTCACCCGCTTTTTGTCGTTCAACCCACGTGATCCGCATTGGCCCGATCGCGACCGCTTCGTGCTGTCGGCCGGTCACGGCTCGATGCTGCTCTATGGGCTGTTGCATCTGGCTGGGTATGATCTGCCTATGGACGAGCTCAAGCGCTTCCGGCAGTGGGGGTCGATGACCCCCGGGCACCCCGAAGTGGGCGTCACACCGGGTGTCGAAGTCAGCACGGGACCGTTGGGTCAGGGCGCTGCCAACGCGGTCGGCATGGCCGTCGCCGAGGCATTTTTGGCGGCCACCTACAATCGCCCCGACATCGCCCCGGTCGACCATTACACCTATGCCATTGTCAGCGACGGCGACCTGATGGAGGGCATCGCCTCCGAAGCAGCGTCGTTGGCCGGACATTTGGGTCTGGGCAAGTTGATCTTTTTGTACGACGACAACCTCATCTCGCTCGACGGCCCGACGTCGTTGGCCTATACCGAAGACGCCATGCAGCGCTTTGCGGCATATGGTTGGCACACCCAAAAGGTCGCCGACGGCAATGACTGCGACGCCATCGAGGCAGCCATCCATGCTGCCCGTGCCGAGACGACCAAACCGTCGATTATCGCGGTGCGCACGGTGATTGGCTTTGGGTCGCCGGCATATGCCGGCACCGCCCGCGCCCACGGCGAGCCGCTCGGCAAAGACGAAGTGCGTGCCACCAAGGTGGCGTTGGGGCTCGACCCCGACAAGACGTTCGACGTCTCGCCGGTGGTCACGCAGCTGTGGGCCGATGTGGCCCGCCGCAACGCCAAGACGTATGAGGCCTGGCAAAAGCGCGCCACCGTCTATGCCGCGGCACATCCCGAGGCGGCAGCGGCGTTGCGCAACGCCTGGGATGGGACGCTCCCCGCTGGCTGGAACGCCGGGCTCGACACCCTGTTCGCCTCGAGTGCCGACATGGCGACGCGCGACGCATCGGGCAAGGTCATCGAGGTGCTCCGGAGCCGCATCCCCTGGTTTGTGGGTGGCGCGGCCGACCTGGCCGGGTCGAACAAAACACCCAACATCATCGATGGCGCCTTCCAAAAGAACAATTACGCCGGCTCAGTCATTTGGTTTGGGGTGCGCGAGCACGCCATGGGTGGCATGATGAACGGTATGGTGGCGCACGGCGGGATCCGCCCGTACGGCGGCACGTTCTTGACCTTTTCGGATTACATGCGCGGCTCAATCCGGGTAGCGGCGTTGTCGCACCAGCCGGTGATCTATGTGTTCACGCACGACAGCATCGGTGTCGGCGAAGACGGCCCGACTCATCAGCCAGTCGAACACCTGGCATCGTTGCGGGCATTGCCCAATCTGCTGACCATCCGCCCGTGCGACGCCGCCGAGACGGCCGCCGCCTGGGAGCTGGCGCTGACGCAGTCGCATCGCCCAACGGCACTGATCCTCAGCCGCCAAAAACTGCCCAACTACGACCGCACCGTGTACCCCAGCGCGAGCAACGTGGCACAGGGTGGCTACATCTTGCGCGAGGCCAGCGGCGGCACGCCCCAGGCAATTGTGATTGGCACCGGTTCCGAGGTGTCGTTGGCGATGCAGGCTGCCGAGACGCTCGAAAGCCAGGGCATCCCCACCCGCGTCGTGTCGATGCCGTGTACATCGCTGTTTGACCAGCAGCCGGCCGCCTACAAGGCGCAGGTGCTGCCGGCAGCCGTGACCGTGCGGGTCGCTGTCGAGGCAGGAGTTTCGTTCGGCTGGGAACGCTACGTCGGCATGACCGGCGGACTGGTGACCATCGACCGCTTCGGCGCTTCGGCGCCGGCGCCCGAGATTTATCAGCAGCTCGGGATTACCAGCGCTGCCATCGTGGCATCGGTGCACGCCCAACGCAGCTAAGTATCTCAGTGAGCAGCCGGTGCGGGCCCGCCCGCACCGGTTTTCTCCCATACCCTCGTGACAAAAAGTACAAAGCAGCGTATACTGTTGTTTCTGTGATGCATTGCACGAATACATCCATGGCGGAGTAGCGTGCGTATATCAGATACGGTGAAGTAGAGGAGGCGTCGCATGACCATGCGCGTAGAGGCAACGTCGCCCGTCGTATTGAGC
>JBFYTT010000373.1:0-4597 GCA_041300425.1 Roseiflexaceae bacterium | reverse complement strand
GCACCAGTGCGGCCACACAACCGTCCAACAATCCGCTGTCAATCATCACGTGTGCACCCCGCGACCAGTTTTCTTCGTCACTCGTGGCACTAATAATCACGCGTCCTGGCAGGGTCACCCCTGATCGCACGATTGCCTCGGCAATTGCCAAAACACAGGCTGCGCCGCCTTTCATATCATGCGCACCCAACCCGTATAGTCGGTCACCTACAACCACTGGTTCGAACGGGTCCGTCTGCCAGCCAGCAAATACATCGAATGTGTCGAGGTGGAAGTTCAACATGACCGCCTGGTCACCGGTGCCGTATGTCGCCACAATGGTGTCGCCGGACTCCGGGACTGGCAGTCGGGTGACGGTGTAGCCGAGAGAACCCAAAAACGATGCAGTGTAGTCGCTCATTGCTTGTTCGGCGTTTGTGACCGATGGAATGGCAACAATCTCACGGGCCAGCGCAACAATACGATCTTGGTTGAGTCCAGCAAGAAGACGATCAAGCATGGGTTTACTCCTGAGCGAGGCATCGTTCGATGCCGGCGGCAATACGGATGAGGGTAGCGTCACTCCACGCACGACCCATAACGGTTACACCAATAGGTAATCCATCGACCAATCCGATGGGTACCGTAATCAATGGATAGCCCGCACAGGCTGCCATCGTGGTGCTGTCACTGAGCATCTGCGGATCGCCATTCTGCTGATCAATAAGCCATGCAGGGGTGCCAGAGGGAACGATGAGAGCATCGAGTTGTGCACCCTGAAGGGCTGCGTCGATACCTTCTACCGCTGCGTGCTGGCGGAGCCATTGGCGCGCCTGCATGTAGCGGTCTGTGTCGTCTTCGGTAATGTTCTGGGCCCGTTCAAGGCTGGCTTGATCAAACGGAAAGCCGGGATTTGGATGCGCAGCATTGTACGCGATGACATCTGCTAACGTCATGACCACGGTCATTTCCATACCGACGAGTGGGACGCGTGTGCGTAAGTATGCGTTGAGTTGGGTCTTGAACTCGTACAACATGACGAGGTACTCTGCCTCGTTTGCGCGTACCTCTGCAACATGTGGGATCACCACATCGGTCACTATGGTTGCACCTGCCGCTGCGAGCAATGCCACCACCGTACGCATGCGTGCATCGATGCGTTCATCATACCCGCTGTAGTCACGAGTGACATAACCGATCCGAAGACCATCCAATGGGAGTGTCGGTGCAACCGTGATTGCTGCAATGAGCTCCGCAGGTATTGCCGCAGTTGCCGGGTCGAGCGGGTCCGTGCCGGCTATAATCGCCAAAATCGCCGCCGCATCTGCAACGGTTGTCGCATGTGTTCCTACGGTGTCTTGGCTCGCACAGATGGGGATTACACCGGTACGGCTCACCAAGCCAACGGTCGGTTTGATACCGACGACGCCACATCGTGCCGAAGGAGAAATAATCGAACCGTCCGTCTCGCTCCCCAGTGCGACAGGCACTAAGCCAGCTGCTACTGCTGCGGCTGATCCCGAACTCGACCCGCTCGGGCACCGCGTAGGATCATACGGGTTGAGACATTGCCCGCCGCGGGTGCTGTACCCGCTGCTCGATGCGGCGGCACGGAAATTCGCCCACTCACTCATGTTTGCCTTGCCAATGGGGTTGATTCCGGCGGCACGGAGCTTCTGAACGACATATGCATCGCCACATGCGCGGGATGACAACAATGCGGCACTGCCCGCGGTCGTCTGCATGCGGTCACCAGTGTCAATGTTGTCTTTGATGAGTATCGGTAACCCATCAAACATACTCAGCGGTGTGCCCGCTGCGTATCGTGCGGCGCTGTGTTGTGCATAGACGTCCGCGTCGGGATTGATCTCTAGGACTGCCCGATTATCATCGCGAATGAGTCGTTCGACAATCATGCGCGTGATTGCACTACTGTCTTGGTGTTCTGTAGGGATGCATGCTGCGATGCGCAGCGGCAGGAATTGTCTACTCATGTGTTCCCTCGGTATGGGTCAAGGTCGAACCGATCGAAGCAATCGTGACTCCTACAATTGCACCGACTGCAGGGAGCGTCAATCGTTCATTGAGCACCAGAAATCCCACCAACGCCCCTGCAATCGGCTCACTACACACCAGCACACCATAGACGCGTGGTGGAAGTCGTTTGAGCGCATTGAAATCGAACGTGAACGGGATCACAGCGGCCATGATTCCCATCACAACACTTTGCCACAACACATGAAACGTCAGCAACTCGGCGCCGCCTTGTACGACACCAGGTATCAGCAAGATAAGCCAGGCCACACCTAATGCTGCCACGAGACCATCGTACTCTGCAGCCACCGCAGCGACACGTGGCGCGAGCACGATGTACATGCCCCAAAATGCCCCTGCCACAAGCGCTGCGGCGACTCCCCAGCCATCCAATGTTGTGCCAATGTCCGGCACGAGGAGCGCGATGCTTGCAGCTGCCAACAGCACCCACGCACGTTCGAGCAGACGACGAGTGTTGCGCAGTGCCACCATCAACGGCCCGATAAATTCGAGCGCTATTGCGACTCCTAAGGGTATCCGTGACACCGAAATGTAGAAAAACACCGTCGAGAGCGCTATCGTTGCTCCGAACGCAGCAATAAGCCACGGGTTTCGTCGAAGGAGCCCAACAACGTTCGGACGAAGGAGCACATACAAGCAGACAAAGGCCACGCTCACACGGAGGAAAACGGTCCCCGCAGGCCCCACCAAAGGGAACAACCCGCGTGCCAACGCTGCACCAAACTGTACCGAGATAACCGCCCCGAGTACCACCAGTGGCGCAGGAACAGCATTGAGTAGCCCTAATCCTCGTGTTACCTGCACCGAATCCTCATATCTACGCAATGTGGTGCGAAAAGTGTGCAAAAACCGAATTATTCAGGATTCTCAGCATATAATGCAGTATACCTGTTCGGTCTGTTTTGTGCGAAAGGACCTGCGATGTATGCACTGGTCGGCGTACGCTATCGGAATGCTACTGCTTGTCATAATGATGAACGCAGTGTCGATGCATTACTCAACTCGGGGATCTTTGCTGAGGGGACGCCACCGGTGGTCATCACGACGCCGCACATGGATGGGATCCCCGTTAGTACCGACATCCCGACTAATATCGGGATGTACAACGCACGCATCGCTTCCGACGTTGCACAGGCACGTCGCCGTGGAGAGCGCGTGTTTATGATTGGTGGTGATTGCACACACGTGACAGGCGTTTTCAGCGGATTACAGGCTGCTCATGGTGCCGAGGCACGCATCGGTTTGGTGTGGTTCGACGCGCACGGCGATTTTAATACATCCAAAACCACCCTGTCCGGCATGCTCGGCGGTATGCCAGTTGCGGTCTGTGCAGGCCTCACCCACCCGCAATGGCGTACGTTGGCAGGGATTACGGTACCACTGCCCACCGAACGTATCGTGATGGTCGATGTGCGGAATCTCGACCCCAAAGAGCGCGCACTGATTGAATCAACCGATGTCACTGTTGTTCCGTGTGCAGAAGAAGCCTTGCGGTGTGCGATGGAGGCACTCGTCGTACAGTGCGATTACATCTATTTGCACATCGACGAAGATATCCTTGATATCCGCTATGTGCCGAACCACATGACCGCCGAACCAAATGGCCCCGACATGGCCACCGTCCAGTCTGCCATCCGTACCGTCGCAACAGTTGCTGGTCCAAAGTTGGTCGCACAAGCGCTCGTTTCTGTGATGAATACGGGCGACGGGGCTGCGACGAGTGTAGCCAGTGGGATCGAACTCATTCGCACCATGAAATCAGTATGGAATTATTCATCGGAAGTATGATTGGAGTCTCTATGAACCGTGACATCTTTCGGCAGATATCGATTATCTTTGTGACCATTGTGACATTGACCGTGAACTCGTTGGCAACAACCTTGCCATTGAACAACAAAACCACAGCAGAACTTTCCGACAGCTTCCTCATTCGCTTCGTCCCTGCTGGGTACGTCTTTAGCGTATGGGGACTAATCTACACCGGTCTGATTGCATTCACCGTTTGGCAAGCGTTGCCCAAAAATCGCGAAGATGCACGCATGCGCACAATAGGGTGGTGGTTTGTTGTCGGAAGCATAGCCAACACGCTCTGGTTGGTCTTTTGGCACTATCAGTACGTAGCGGTCACGCTCCCGATAATGTTGGTCTTGTTGGGCACGTTGATTTTCACTGTCAACACATTCATCAAAATCCCGGCCAAACGATTTGCCGAGCGTATCTGTGTAGACCTCCCCTTTCATATCTACCTCGGCTGGATCAGTGTGGCTACGGTGGTGAACGCAACGGTTGTGATGTTCGACAATGGTGTTACCCCGTCTGACGACATGTCGATACTCTGGGCTGTCGTTCTTGTGGGTGTCGCTGTTGTATTGGCACTTTCGCAGCGGGTTTTGCGCCGCGATACGGCGTATGGCATGGTCATTGCGTGGGCACTGTATGGCGTTGCCGTCAAACAAGGTATCTACACAACCGAAGGGCTCATGCCTGATGCACCGCTTCTGGTGACGGCAGCGACATATGCTGCGCAAGCGTTGGCAGGACTGTTGGCAATCTGGTGGCTCAC
>JBFYTT010000344.1:0-4041 GCA_041300425.1 Roseiflexaceae bacterium | reverse complement strand
GGCTTGCACGGTACACCCAGGAGGTAAGCGCACACGAACATTGGTGGCGCATGATCTATCTGGCAAATCAGGCACGCAATGAAGTCGCACTGACCGTCACTCCCGAGTATGGCCCGCCACCATATCAGGCGGTAGACCCACATACGAACGAACCGTATCAGCCGCTTTCTGACGTGATTGAGTGGCAACACCAGCGGATCCGTGAACTGTTCGTATAGTGCTAACAAACCGCCCGTGGCAGAGCCACGGGCGGTTTGTTGTGATTGCGTATCAGGACAAGCCGATCACGTTGAGGATGTTCCCGTAATTGAGCCCGACGATGAGGCAGCCCACCACCGCCATCAAGACACGCTTTGGGAGCTTGCCCGATACATACGCAGCGATGGGCGCCATGACCATACCGCCGGCAATCAGCCCGGCAACGGTCTCCCACGCTTCGACGGTGACAAGGAACGCCAACGCCACTCCGCTGACCACCGTAATGAAAAACTCCGCCGCACTGACCGAACCGATGACTTCTTTGGGTTCATGTCCGCTACCCAACAGCGTGGTGGTAACTACAGGCCCCCAACCGCCGCCCCCGATGGTATCGACAAATGCCCCCACAAAACCGACGATGGGGGTCCCCCAGCGCATGTTGACAGGCACGTACACACGCCACGCAGCCCGCACGACCAGGTACAGCCCCATCAATGCGAGATACGTACCGATATAGGGTTTGATTGTGGCACCGTCCAACCCGGTAACGATAAAAACCCCGACCACTGCACCAATAACACCGGGGATCACCAGACGGCGAAACAATTGACGATCAATGTTCCCGAATCGCCAGTGACTCAGTCCCGATGCGCCGGTGGTAAATATCTCGGCCATATGAACCGCTGCAGTCGCGACTGCGGGCGACGCTCCGGTGCTCAGCAAAAATGTCGATGCCGTCACACCATATGCCATTCCCAATGCGCCATCGACAAACTGTGCGAGCATCCCCACCAAAAATCCTGCCAGAAGTGCATCGGCATTGACCACATATCCAGCGTTTTGCCAGCGAACAAACGTCACATACACCGCAATCATGACCAGGCCAGCACCAAGTGACACGACGAGGCGCTTGCGCGGGACTGATCCTTTCATATGTATCCTATCACTTCTATCAATTCTAGTGATTTAGTATACCATAGAATATTCCTCTACGATTGTTCACCGATGACGTACCCCGCTGCGTGTTTACCCGACAAGAGTGCCAACGGTACGCCACCACCGGGGTGTGTGCCTGTTCCACAAAACACCAATCCGCGGATATCACGGTCACGTTGCGGCGGACGCATAAACGCACTCGTACGTGCATTGGATGCAAGACCATAAATGGCTCCACCGGGGGCGTTGTACAGACGTGCAAAATCATCCGGGGTATACACATGCTGTACGTCTATACGCTCGCGTATGTCGGCCATCCCAAACGACGCCAAACGATCAAAGACTCGTTCGATATACTCCGGAGCCGTCGACGACCAATCGATCGCACCGCGCTGGGCAGGCACATTGACCAGCAGAAAGATGTTCTGACCGCCTGCGGGTGCATGCGTTGGGTCGTAGTTCATGGTGTGGTTGAGATAGACCGTTGGTTCGTCATGTAGCCGACCTGCATCGATATCTGCAAATTCCGCACGGTAGTCTGGCGAAAAGCACACCGTGTGATGGTCCAAATGTGCATACGCGCGGTTGATACCCAACAGAATCGCCATACCGCTCATGGATAATTCCCGTTTTTTGAGGCGCTCAGCACGACCTTTTGCACCAGGGATGAAGTGCTCGTAGGCGATCTGGGGATCAACATTACAGATAACATCTGTTGCGTCGTAATAATCGCCAGTGCTCGTACACACGCCATGCACCACACCATTGTGATGGGAAATCTCTGCAACCGGGGTATTGACCTTAATCTCGACGCCCAAACGTCGTGCGGTACGTTCGAGGAGTTGGGTGATGCCGTACATCCCCCCACGCGGATAGAATGCACCCAGCGCGAACTCGGCCCAGGCAATCGTGTTGAATGTTGCAGGGGTACGAAACGGCGAAGAACCATTGTATGTTGCGAACCGATTCATGACTTGTTGTAGGTATGGATGACGAAAGTACGAACGCACCGCCTGATCCATCGTACGAATCCCATCGAGTTGCCAACTGCGATGGAGCATGTTGCTTTTGGCGACACTCTTGAGTCCATGAAATGGCTGGTACAAAAACGGATCAGCAGTCAAGTCCCAAATCGTCCCAGCATAGGTCAGAAAGCGCATGAACGCATGGACATCATCGGGCGAGATGTGTCGGATGCTGTCGAGTAAGCTCGGCAGCGATGCATGTGCGTCGAACACCGTACCATCCTGCCATAGATAGCGACAGGCGGATGGCAGTCTGATGATATCTAACTCTTGGGCGAGCGAGGAGCCGGCGTCTTGCAATAATTCATCGAGCACCCATGGCATCGTGAGCAGCGACGGTCCTGTATCCCAGGTATATCCTGCGTCATGCCGAATATTGAGCTTGCCACCGAGCTGCGGCCCTGCTTCGAGCAAGATTGTCGGCCGCCCCGCACGCGCACATCGAATTGCACTCGCCAATCCACCGACGCCTGCGCCGATGACGACGACTCGTCCTGCAGTACCCATAGTCCCCCCTGGTAGCCATTTGTCCTAGCATACCGCAAAATCCCCCCAACGCCGGTGCGCAGGGGGGAGATGGTCGGTCACGGAAAAAATCTCGGTGGCGGGGATGGGCGGCTGGTCGTATGCCACCCCCCGCAGGCGCTGCAGGCGTAGGCTCGACATTCACGTCTATGCGACGTCAACTCCCACCGTGCTGCACGACGCATGTGAAAGCGTGCTTCCACAACGACATTCTTGGCATCTCGATGCGTTCGGTAACGTTTTTTGCCGCTACTGTGACATACCGGGTACTTGTGATACGGTCGCTCTGCACGTGTCGCCATAATGACATCCTTTCGCAATCCGCAGGCAAATAACGCCTGTGCGAAAAATACTATCATCACGCGGTAACACTGTCAATAGAGAATACTACATTTTATCGTAAAGCAGAAATCAAGCCCAACACCGTGGTCAATTGCGGGTCGCGACACAGGGTATCACCAGCTTTGGGCATACGGTCTGCGACACATGGCGCGTCAGCACGGGCTGCAGGATCATCGTTCACCACGATGTCTGGGGTCAAGCCTGTGCCATGAATACGGAGCTTGTTGGGGGTCAACCACTGACTCATGGTCAGCCGGACTGTCCCGCCGTTGCTCAGCGGATAGATGTTTTGCACGATGCCCTTGCCGAAGGTCTGCGTCCCTATAAGGAGCGTATTCGGGTACCGGTCCCGCAACGCTCCAGCAACCACCTCACTCGCGCTCGCGGAGCGTTCGTCGACAAGGATAAATAACGGCACCGCAACCCGCGAAATGTCACTATCAGGCGGCGTGGTGGTCAATTCGATGAGTGCACCTGCCTGACGTTCCTCCCAGAGGGCGGTACCATCATAAAAGAATCCCAATATCCGTTGTGCACTATCCAATAGGCCACCAGGAGTCCGCCGCAGGTCAAGAATCATTGCAGTGACTGGGGTTTCGGCAAACGCGCGCATCCCGTCTGCCAACACATCAGGGGTATTGCGTTTGAATTCGGTGATGTGAATGTAGGCAATATTGCCAGGCAGGCGTTGCCACTCGACGCTCGGCAAGATGATGTCGTCTCGCATGATGGTGAGGGTCCGTGCGGTGTCACCGTTGGTTTGCACCACAAGAGTCACTACGGTACCTTTTTTGCCGCGTATGCGTGCACTCAGCGCGGTGGCCGCTTCATCGACAGATTTGTCGGCAATCAGCGTTGCGACAAGCTGATCGTCTACTTGGAGAATTTCGTCGTTTTGCCGTACTCCGCTCTTGCTTGCGGGGGCATCTGGGATGAGCTTCCAAACGTACGCACGGCCGTCGGTGAACCGCAAGAAAATGCCGATACCGGCCGTTTTGCCGGCCATATCATCGGT
>JBFYTT010000328.1:0-3294 GCA_041300425.1 Roseiflexaceae bacterium | reverse complement strand
GGGTCGCTATCCGAGGGACATACACTGCTGTCGCAGCGACACTCGGTGCGCCCAGCTGGCGCCAACTCACCTCCATTACCATTCCGTTGCTTACCCCCAGCCTGCTCAACGGTGCATTGTTGGTGCTTTTGTATTGCATCGGGAGTTTCGGAGTCATTGTGCTGTTGGGTGGCGGCAGAATTGTATCGCTCGAAGTCGAGATTTGGCGCCAAACATCGCAGTACCTGCGATTGGACCGTGCGACTGTCCTTGCGCTGGTGCAACTCGGCATCAGTATAGCCGTATTGCGTGCGGTCGACGGGTTTGCCCTGCCGCGGCCAAATCCCGCGGCCATCTATCGCAGCCCTGCTCGTGCTGGTTGGGTACGCTGGCTGGCGATGTGCATTATCGGGCTGGCGGTATTGGTTTTTGTGCTGCCATATGGTGCGTTGGCGGTGCGTTCATTTGCTGGGTCAGATCCATTTGCGGCACTGCGCGCGTTGCAGGACCCGGTGCGCGGCAGTGGCATGAGTATTTCGCCGTTGATGAGTTTGCTGCGGTCGTTGTGGATAGCGACGTGTGTGACTGGTATTTCTATGGCAATTGCATGGATCGCGACCACCCCGGGCACACGCCTGCGGAGCGCGGTCGTCTTGCCGTTGGGGGTAAGCACCATTACCCTTGGGCTCGGGTATCTGCTGTGGTTTGGTACGTTGGGTTGGTTGACATCACCCTGGTTGCTTATTGCGGTGCATTGTGTGGTAGTGCTCCCGCTCGTCACGCGGCAACTGATGGTCGGACGCGACCGATTGCCTGCGCAGTATGCTGCTGCTGCCCAAACCCTTGGTGCCACGCCGTTGCGGCGTGTGTGGAACATCGAAGTCCCGCTGTTACGCCGGACCATCAGCGCAGCAGCGTCGCTTGCGTATGCTTTGTCGTTGGGTGATTACGCAGCGGCATTTGTGCTGTCACGTCCGGATTCGGCGACAGCCCCAGTCATCATCGCGCGCTTGCTCAACCGTCCCGGTGCATCCAGCTATGCACAGGCAGCTGCGCTCAGTCTGGTATTTGTGGTCTGTTGTGTCGTGGTGATGGTGATCGTGCAACGCGCCGCCGCAGACCAAGACGACTAATGCGTTATCGCCACGGGTGCACTGACCGTAGCGTACACGTCTTCGAGGGCGGGACCAATATGTGCAATGCTGTGATGCTGTAGTGCCAGCAGACGATTGGTAGTAGCGGCAGCGCTCCGGAGCCCTTCGTCATTCAACGTGTCGATGATGCGCTGTGCGAGATCTTCGCGGTCTGCATAGCGGGCATAAATGCCGGATTCGCCCAGATATTGACGGCTGACCGCGCTGTCAAAGGTGATGACCGGTAACCCGAGTGCCATGTATTGGGGGATTTTGCCGCTGCCTTCACTACGACTCATTTTGGGCGCAACAGCGAGCACACCAAGCCCCAAGTACAACTGTGAATCGAGATAGCGAATGCGGCCGGGGAGTGTGACATAGGCACCGACTCCGAGACTTTCGGCATATTGTCGGTAGCTGTCGGGGTCTGGGTATCCCATGATGAGGAAATGAACATCAGGGACTGCTGCAATGACCTGTGAGATGCACTCGATGAGCATGTTGGTGCCTTGGTAGGGGGCAAGCAGACCCAAATACACCACAATGCGTCGACCTGCTGGAATGCCCAACAATGCCCGAATGGCGTCGTTGGGTTGTTGCGGGGCAAAATAACTCGTGTCGATGCCATCTGCAACGGTGGTGACGTGCGCCGCGGGGTGTGCGAACTCGCCAATCAGCATGGAGCGCGCGTTTTCGCTCGAGGTCAGCACCATATCCGCTTGCCGATTAATCCATGTTTCTAATGCATAGAGTGGTTTGTACAGCGGTGCATCGTACCCCGACAAAAAATGATGATCGATCATTTCGGCCGTCATGCTGCCTTGGTAATCAAAAATCAACGGTTTGCCGATAATGCGTTTGAGGATGGCCCCGATGAGGCCACCTTCGTGCAGATGGGCATGAATGATATCGGGTTTAAACTCCCAGGCTGCCCGCAGGACACGCCACGACAGTGCGACGTCGAGGTACAGTTTGTGCCGTGATGACCCGACCAAGGTACGCTTGATCCATGGGACATCCCATGAACGCACCACGTCGAGATTGTCGACTTCGTCTCCGTTGTGATAGGTGGCAATCAACACGGTGTGCCCACGGCGGTTGAGCTCGTGGGCTTCTTGGGCAATGCGGATGTGGCACCCATAGTCTGAAAAAAAGCTTGTCGGGGCAATCATCAGCACCCGATAGCGGACATCACTCATGGATGCGCTCCACGGTAGGACATGTCGAGTACTTCGGCAATATGGAGGACACGCATTGTCGATCCTGTTGCTCTGAGACCCCCTGCAAGCTGTAAATGACAGCCCGGGTTTGCGGTCACAACAACCTGTGCGTTGGTCCGCACCGTGTTGGCGATTTTGCGGTTGCCCAATTGGCCCGCCAACTCGGGTTGGGTCACCGTGTAGCTGCCGGCAGAGCCGCAACAGAGCGACGATTCGGCCATCTCAATCAGGGTGAGGCCTGGGATTTTTTTGAGGAGGGCTCGTGGTTGGGCCGTAATGCGTTGGGCATGTGCGAGATGGCACGGCTCTTGGTAGGTGACCGTCAATGGGAGTGGTTTGAGGTCTGCGGTGTTGACTTCGAGCGCCGCGATATACTCGCTGATGTCGCGGACTTTGGCGCTGAATGCTGCCGCACGGTCAGCCCAGGCGGCATCGTCGTGCAATAAGTGCCCGTACTCTTTGAGGGTCGAACCACATCCTGCAGCATTGACAATGACTGCATCGTACGCTGACCCGAACGCAACAATATTGTGTTGTGCTAAGCTCCGGGCCGAGTCGAGCTCGCCGCCGTGTGCGTGTAACGCACCACAACAGCCTTGGTCACGTGGCACCACCACCGTTACCCCGTTGCGCTGCAAGACGCGGATGGTAGCGGTATGCACGTGATTGAATGCGGTCGACATAATGCAGCCACTCAACAGGGCAACACGGGCGCGTTCGGTACCGATCGCAGGATACACTTGATCACGGGGCACCATGAAGGTGTCGTTGATAGGAGGGAGGATTGCTTCTTGCTCGGTCAACCCGAACAGTTTGATGATACCGCTCCGGCGGGCCAGCCACTGGATCCCCGTCTTTTGGTAGAGCCAGATGAGCCGTGAGAAGAGCCGAAAAACGGACATTTTGCGAAAAAGCTGACCGAATACCAATGACCGCACTGCGGTGGTACTGGCGGGGTAGGC
>JBFYTT010000323.1:0-2905 GCA_041300425.1 Roseiflexaceae bacterium | reverse complement strand
TGTGGGCGTGGGCCAGATTGGCGGCGCTCAAGTCACTGCTGAACATGGTCACAAAAACCTCGGCCATGGCGCCGCGTGGCCCCATGCCGAGCTCGTCCATGACGTCGTGCAGGCGGTCGAGCCCAAAGGCGATACCCACGGTGGGTAATGATTTGTCGGCAAACAAACCAATCAGGTCGTCGTACCGCCCGCCGCCGAGGAGCGACCCCATCGGCGGTGACTCGACCACGGCTTCGCAGACCATACCGGTGTAGTACGACAAGCCACGGGCAAGTCGTGGTGCCACGGTGTAGCGGTTGCTGGGAACGCCCATTGCCTCCGCAGATGCAATGATAGCGCGCAGGTTGACGATGGCATCTTGGGCTCGCTCGTCGCCGGCCAATGCTGTAGCGAGGGCGTCGAGGACGTCGTTGGACGCGCCGGTCAATGACACGAGGTGCAAAATCTGGTCGCAGGCCGCTGCCGAGACGCCACTGTTGGTCAGCTCGGTGCGCACACCGTCGACACCGATTTTGTCGAGTTTGTCGATGGCCCGATAGACCGAACCAGCAGCTGCTTCGTCGAGGCCCGACACGCGGGCAATACCGCCGAGGATCTGGCGGTGGCTGAGCAGGGTGACGAAGTTGTCGAAGCCCAGGGCGGTCAGCGCGTCGGTCAAGACGGCAATAATCTCGGCATCGGCGACCGGCGAGGCCGAGCCGATGATATCGATATCGGCCTGGTAGAACTCGCGATAGCGGCCGCGCTGGGTGCGTTCGCCGCGGTACGATGCGCCGATGGCGTAGCGCCGCCAGGGCATCTGGAGTTGTGATTGATATTGGGCGACCACTCGGGCCAACGGCACGGTCTGGTCGTAGCGCATGGCCAACTTCCGATTGCCATGGTCTTCGAAGCGGTAGATGAGGCGTTCTTCATCGCCCAATTTGCCTTCGAGCGTTTCGGCGTGTTCGAGCACCGGCGTCTGCAGCGGTTCGAAGCCGTAGCGTTCAAAAACCGTGCTGAGGGTTTTGATAATGTGCTGACGCAGCATCATCGCCGGCGGCAAAAGATCACGCATGCCTTTGACATTTTGGGGTTTGGTGCTCATAGCGACTCCACGACAGAACGTTCTGCATGCATAATAGCACGTCTGTCTGGCGGACCGCTTATGAGCCTTTGGGGGGGGTGGTGTAGCCCGTCCAGCGCTCCAGTGTCGCTTCCATCTTGAGGATGAGCGGGGTCACCGTGTTGCGAGTCTGTTTGTAGAGCACATAGAGTTTTTCACCGGTCTGGGCAATCCATGGCGTCTTGCGCGATTTGGTGAACTTGAGCAAACGGATAATCCAAAAATGCAAGGTTCGCAATATCGGGTCACGCGGCCCGAGCAGGGCTATCCCCGGGATGAGGAACGGCCAGCCGGGCAAGACGGGCATCAACAAGCCGATGATGCCAATGACGATACAGATTGCGCCGATGATGCGTCGTACCATAAGCAACAGAGGCAAATACATAAGTAATCCTTAAGGACCGGTGATAACCGACCCGGCGAGTTGTCCGCAGGCTGCCGCGATCGACATGCCGCGTTCGACGCGGACGGTACAGGCCACATGGGCGTCTTGGAGCACCCGTTGGAAGGCCACCACCCGTTGTCGCTCTGAGCGACCCAGGGGCATCCCCGGTACGGGATTCCAGGGGATGAGGTTGACGTGACAGAGCATGCCCTGGAGTTTGTCGGCCAGCTCTGCGGCGAGTTCCGGAGTGTCGTTTTGCCCCTGCAATAGCACGTACTCAAACGACACGCGACGGTTGGTTTTGGTGATATACGCCCGTGTGGTGGCGAGCAGTTCATCGACGTTCCAGCGATCATTGACCGGCATCATGCTCGAACGCAGGGCGTCGTTGGGTGCATGGAGCGAGATGGCCAAGTTAATCGGGTACGGCGCGTCGGCCAGCTTTTTGATGCCGGGTACCAATCCGACGGTCGACACCGTCAATCCGCGGGCACCGATGTTGATGCCGTTGGGATCGTGTAGACATTCGACGGCCTTCCACCACCGATCATAGTTGGCAAAGGGCTCACCCATGCCCATAAACACCACGTTCCCTAGATGTTGCGGCAGTGCATCGGGATGCCCACCGTCGATGCCCCACCAGTCGTCGCCACTGGCGTCGGCCTGTGTCGGTGCGGTGGGTGCGGTGCTCGGTTGGAGCGACCGCAAGGTACGCCGGGCCCACACTACTTGTTCAACGATGTGATGGCTCTCAAGGTTGCGCAACAACCCCAATCTGCCGGTCGCACAAAAGGTACAGCCCATCGCACAGCCCGCTTGGGTCGATACACAGACCGTGGCACGGTCGGGGTAAAGCATCAGGACGCTCTCGATTTGTTCGCCGGTGGGGAGCTGAAAAAGCGCTTTGTGGGTCATCTGATTATCGGCACTGACCGTGCGTACATACGTCAGCGAGCCAATTGCGTGGTGCTGCGCGAGTTCGCTCCGCAATGCCAACGGCAAATCGGTCATCTGCTGGATGTCGTCGACCAGATTGACATAGAGCTGGCGATAAATCTGCTTGGCGCGAAACGCCGGTTGTCCATAGCCAGCAAGTAGCTCGACCAGCTCGGGCAGGGTGTAGGCGAGCAAATCGCGACGTGGTGTCGTCATGACCCAATATCTCCACAGACGGTGTGTCTGGCATAGAAAACGGGAGGAGCATTGCTCCTCCCTCATGATACCATAGTCGTCTTGTGCGTCAGGATGCGCTCAGGCCGATGTGGTATCGCGCCGTATCAGCGTGGGGATGAGCGCCAGCCAGCACAGACAGGCCGCGATGAGCATCGTCGTCTGGAACCCGCCCACCAACGCCGCTTGCGGCGCTTCACCAAAGTCGACGTACGCTTGCCCGGTCTGTGCGAAAATCTGCGTCG
>JBFYTT010000320.1:0-4262 GCA_041300425.1 Roseiflexaceae bacterium | reverse complement strand
GTGCCATTGGCATCGTGTGGGTTTGTCTGCGGGCAACGACAAACACGCTCGATATCAAGCGTGTGGTGTTGCTGTCGTGGGCAGTAGCGTTCATTGCAGTCTCTGCAATCGCGTTCATTTTGCCACGGATGATGTTGCCCTTGACGTTGGTTGCAGCAGTTACTGCTATCGATGGGGTACGCGCTGTGGCACGGCGTATCCCTGGGATGCACGGGGTGATGGTTGCAGGCGCGCTGGTGCTGGGCATTCTCGTGGGCTTCGACCAGACAGCGACGCAGCTTCGTGCAGGGCAACCCCGTGATGAGCAACAGGCGCTGGCGACGTTACAAGAGATCCAACCCCAACGGCTCGGGGTTCTCGTTCCTGCAGAATCTCCAGCGGGGAAGTACTCGGTGCTATCGGATCGCGTGGTAGTGCGCACCACGCAATACCCCGTGGATGCACGATTGATTTGCGACACGCAGCCCGATTATCTGCTGTGGTCGAACGAGCTTGTTCCGCCGGATGATGATTTAGTGCCGTTGGTTCGACATGGCAGATATTGGATCTTTCGAATGACGGATTCGCCGGCATACTGCGCGGCCAGATAAGACAAAGCCACGTATAATCAATGGGTGTTTTGAGAGGAGTTCCTATGACCAATCCGACCACGTGGCCGTTCAGTATCAGTGTCGTTATACCTGCCCACAACGAGACGCACACCATTGCACAAGTCGTTGCTGGCGTCAAAGCCGTTGTGCCTGCTGCAGAAATCATCGTAGTAGACGATGCATCACGCGATGATACGGCAGATAAAGCAGAGGGCGCCGGGGCTACAGTTATCCGCCGGCCCCATAACGTCGGGAACGGTGCAGGAGTCAAAACCGGAGTACGTGCTGCCCGTGGTGATGTGGTCGTTATCCTTGACGCAGATGGTCAGCATAATCCTGCCGATATGCCGACGTTGCTCCAGTATATCGGCCAGTATGATATGGTCATCGGCGAACGTACGCGTGCGGGGCAGCAGAACACCATTCGCTGGCTTGGCAATACGATTCTGAACAAACTCGGCAGTTATCTCATCGAGATGGATATGCGCGATTTGACATCGGGGTTCCGTGTCATGCGACGCTCCGTGATGCTTGAGTTTGTGCACCTCTTGCCGAACAAAATGTCTTGGCCAACGACCAGCGCCTTGGCGTTCGGCAAATCTGGCTATCACGTGCGCTTTGAACCAATCACGGTGGCGCCACGGGTAACCGGCAAAAGTGCACAAAAGCTCTTCCGGAACGGATTTCGCTTTACCGGTATCATTTTGCGCATCACGACGCTGTTTGCGCCGATGCGTGTGTTCTTCCCTGTCGCGGTAATGATGTTGGCGTTGGGTATACTGTCTTTCTTCATCAGTTACTTGTATACCGATGTCGGCCGTCTGTACATCCCAAACTCTGCGGTGATGCTGTTTGTCGGGGCAGTGGTGATTTTCATGTTTGGGTTACTGGCCGAACAAATCGCGGGCTTGCGCTTTGCACGTCGTGAAAACCCGGAGTCGCGCTGATGCGGAAGACGCTCTTTCGCTGGGCATTACGCTTGATCGGGCCCGCACTCTTTGTGATTTTTCTAATGCGGACCGATGTCAATGCAATCGTTGCTTCACTGGGTGCGGTGCAATGGCTCCCAGTCATACTCTCGCTTGGTCTGATGCCGTTCTTTCTGATTGTGAAAGCATGGCGCTGGCGTATCATCCTTGTCGAACTCGGGCTCCAACCACCATCGGTGTGGACGCTCAGTCGGATCTACACGGTCGGCTTATTTCTCGGTGGGACAACACCCGGCCAGAGCGGTGATTTCGTAAAAGCGCTGTATTTGCGCAGTTCTGAGCGCAAAATGCCCAGTTTACTGTTTAGTATTTTTGTCGAGCGCCTGTGTGATGTCGCAGCCATGGCGGTTCTGGCGTTCATCGGATTATCAGCACTTGCCACCAGCCTTGATGCACAGAGTCGCGTCACCGTACAGGTAACCACAACACTCGTCGCTTTGGTGATTTTCGTGATGCTTCCTGTGCTCTTGATACGCCGCAGTCGCGATGTGGCCTTTGGGGTAGGGCGCAGATTTCTCCCACAGCGGTTTCGCGAACGATATGATGGCATCACCCAACAATTCGATGCACTTGATATTGGGTTTTCGCCTGCGGTACGCTTGGTGGTTGCGACAATGGGTTCGGCTATTTCGACTGCAATCCGGATTTGGTTGTTATTTGTGGCAATGAATGTCGGCCGAGTAACAATAAGTGCGATTTTGGGGGCCACCGGCCAAATATCACTGCTACAAGCACTCCCGATTAGTGTGTCGGGCATTGGAATCCGCGATGCGGTGTTGGTTGGATTGCTGCGTACCTACGAGTACCCCGATGCCTACGCATTGGCACTGAGCGGGTTGTTTTTGTTGATTAACGTACAACATATCATCGTTGGGTTCTTGTTTTCGTTGTGGTATCCCATCCCGAGTGAAAGTACCGTGGGAGATGCATAAATTCCTGTTTTCTGCCTGGATCGTAGCGCTGTTGATGCTCAGCGCATGTACCCAACCTATTGCCTACAGCGCCGAATCAGCAGGTGTGACGGTGACCGTACAATTTGGTGCTGCGCTCTATGCAAACGCAGCAATTCCGGTGCAGGTCACATTCACGCAAGCTGGTGAGCCGTACACAGTTGCTGACGTCGTACTTGACCTGCAGATGCCTGGTATGACTATGGGCACGAGCAAACCGATGGCAATTGCCCAGGCAGATGGGAGTCACACGACCACAGTCTTGTTTACGATGGATGGGGAATGGGCAATTGTGGTCACCGGGAGCAGTGCCCGGGGCGATGAACGATTCGTTATCAACCAGATTATTGTGAGTCCGTGAAGATAAAAACGCCGGTCGGTCACGTATGACCAACCGGCGCGAATTTTTGCGTTAATCGCCGAAAATAGTTCCCACACCGCGTGCCGTGCGGACCAAGTCACTATGTGGGCGGATGGTTTTGAGGTGACTGACTGCCTCGATCATCGGCACGGTGGTGATGTCTTGGGCACTGAGTGCAACCATTTCGCCCGTGATACCTTCGTGGAGTGCACGGACTGCAGCTGCACCAAAGCGCGTCGACAAAATCCGGTCATAGGGAGTAGGCGTGCCGCCCCGCTGCAGATGCCCGAGCACCACACAGCGCGACTCTTTGCCGGTGAGTGCTTGCAATTGCTCAGCGACCATTTGGCCGACGCCACCTAATCGCCCATTATCGCCGTAGATGGGTTTGCCGCCGCGGGGGAACGCCCCTTCGGCGGTGACAATCATGGTGAATTGGTTACCGGCTTTTTCACGGGCTATCACATGCTCGGCGATTTTGTTGATGTCGAACGGGATTTCGGGTATAAGGATCACATCTGCGCCGCCGCCGATCCCGCAGTGGAGCGCAATCCACCCCACATGACGGCCCATAACCTCGAGCACCATCACCCTATTGTGGCTCGCAGCTGTGGTATGGAGGCGGTCGAGGGCGTCGGTTGCGACTTGCAACGCGGTATCGAATCCGAAGGTCCTGTCCGTACCAGCCAGATCGTTGTCGATTGTTTTGGGCACTCCGATAACCGGTGCACCCATATTGGCCAGTTGCAGGGCAATAATCTGGGTGCCCTCACCTCCGATGGTGATGAGCCCGGTGAGACCCATGCCCATAATGTTGTTGTACGCCTGCAAATACGGATCGTCTGGCTGGCCTACCACACGCGGACCGTTGAAATGCCCACGGTTGGTCGTCCGTAGAATGGTACCGCCGCGATTGAGCAGATCTTTGACGTCAGTGTTGGTCAAAACGCGAAACCGCGGCGTGCCAATCAGCCCCTCGAAGCCGTCCTCGATGCCGAGCATTTCGTACCCGAGTGCTTCACCAGACTTGACAGCCGCACGAATGACGGCATTGAGACCAGGTGCGTCGCCGCCGCTGGTCAACATAGCAATACGTTTCTTTTTGATGGTCATAATGCTCCCTTTCTCTGCGCGTGCCGAGGTCGTCTATCGTTGGCGACACTGCCAAAGTGGAGAGACATGTCTCTGACGGCGTGATTATACCGCACCATTAGCGCTGTGCAAGCCAGTGTGCAAAATCGTGCATGCTTGCACATTCTTGCCACGTGCGTTCGTTACCGGGGACGTCGACGTGTTCATGGGCCCAGGTGAGATGGTACGGGATGTGCACTGCATGCCCACCAATTGCCACAACCGGCAAGATATCCGACCG
>JBFYTT010000294.1:0-4720 GCA_041300425.1 Roseiflexaceae bacterium | reverse complement strand
GTTATACTCAGTATTTAGTACAGCGTTCAGATGAGTCGGCCTACCCGACACGGAGGCAAAAATATCGTGCGTAATCGCGAAGTAGCCCCAATGATCTTTATCCTCCTGCTAACCATCGTGTGCTCCTGGATTACGTTTGCTCCAGAAGACACATGGCTTGGTCGAGATGTGAGCGTGCGCCTCGGGCTTGACCTGCAGGGCGGCACACAAGTATTGATGAAGGCTGATGGTGTCAACGACCAAGAGTTGATGCGCACTGCAGCAACAGTCATCGAACGCCGCGTCAACGGTCTCGGTGTGAGCGAAGCAATTGTCCAGCTTTCGGGTGACAATCGCATCATCGTCGAGCTCCCCGGTGTCAAAAACCCCGAGCAAGCAATCGAAACCCTACGTGGTACTGGGCGCCTCGAATTCATTGACACCAAGGGTGCGTTCGTGGCTGAGGGTACGATCGTCAAAACGACAGGCAATCCTAACCCAGTGTTGCCCGCAGTCGATCCCAATGCACCGATTGATCCTGCGAACCCAGCTCCCAATCCCGATCAGACAATCTACGAAAGCATTACTGACGGCAAAGACCTCGATACCAAGCAGGTAGCCCTGCGTATTGCTACCGATGCGGTCAACAATAAACCAGCGGTGACCTTCGCCTTTTTGGGTGAATCAGGCACACGGCTCGGTACGTTTTCTGCGGCAAACATCCAGAAACCCATGTGTATTGCGCTCGATAACGTGATTGTCAGCTGTCCAGTCATTCAATCTGCCCTCGTGGGTGGGAGCGGTGAAATCACCAGTGCAACCCGTGAAGAAGCCGAGCAGATTCTCAACCAGCTGAAATACGGTTCATTGCCGGTCACCCTGACAATCGAATCAAGTCGGACAGTCTCAGCAACGCTCGGTGCAAATTCCGTTGCGGCCAGTATTGTTGCTGGTTTGGTCGGGCTGATTGTGGTGGCCCTATTCATGATGCTGTATTATCGACTCCCAGGGGTTTTGGCAACAGTTGCATTGGTCATCTACACGGTGATTATTTTTGCCATACACAAGCTTGTTCCCATCACGTTGACATTGTCTGGTATTGCCGGCTTTATTTTGTCGGTAGGTCTTGCAGTGGATGCGAACGTGTTGATTTTCGCCCGACTCAAAGAAGAGCTGCGTAACAAGCGTTCGCTCGCACGTGCGGTCGAAGCCGGATTCGAAGAAGCATGGCCAGCCATTCGCGACTCGAGCGCCTCTACATTGATAACCAGCGCGATCCTCTTCGTGTTTGGTAACAGCTTCGGTGTGAGCCTCATCAAAGGGTTCGCGTTGACATTGGCCTTGGGCGTCTTGTTGAATCTGTTCACTGCGGTCGTTGTTACGCGCACGTTCCTGCGTTTGGTCGTTCGCGCCAAGGCTGCCCAATCTCTCTGGCTCTACGAAATCGATTCTGAAACCGACCTGCGCGAGCAGCGTACGGCCTCTTAACGGAGCTCTCACGCATGAAAAGCATCGTCCGTCTGCGCTATATTTGGTTCATTATTTCGTTGGTCGTCATTATCCCGGGTGCCGTATTCTTTGCGATGTACGGACTCAAAACGGGTATTGACTTCGCCGGGGGTGCATTGTGGGACTTGCATTTCCCCACCAAACAGTTGAGTGAGCTCAACACCGAGAACATCGCAGATGTATTTGCGAAAAACGGGTTTGAAGGCGCACAAGTCCAACTCTCTACCGTCAAAGTAAACGGCGTTGACGTGACGTCTGCGGTGGTGCGCACCAAAGAGCTGAGCGCCGTCAACCCCAAAGACCAAAAAGATGCGGTAGTGGCTGGATTAACCGCGGTGTATGGCAGTGTCGAGGCTCAAGAGCTGCAAAGCGTCGGACCGACAGTCAGTGCAGAGGCTACACGTTCTGCGGCTATCGCCGTTTTGGGTGCGTGTCTGGCAATTTTGGTCTACTTGACGATTGCATTCCGCGCTGCGCCGAACCCCGTTCGTTACGGCATCTGTGCATTGTTGGCAATGTTGCATGACGTGCTGGTCGTGCTTGGTATGGCTGCTATCTTGGGATATGCAATCAACCTCGAAATCGATGCATACTTCCTCACCGCATTGCTTACCGTCATTAGCTTCTCGGTTCACGACACTATCGTGGTCTTTGACCGTATCCGCGAAAATGTCGGCCGCCGTCGGGCTGGTGAATCGTTCGAAGACATCGTCAACCACAGTATCGTGCAGACCCTGCCGCGTTCCATCAACACGCAGCTGACCAGCATCTTTTCGCTGACCGCACTGCTGTTGTTCGGCGGTGCCACGATTCGCAATTTGGTGCTTATCTTGTTGATTGGGCTGTTGAGCGGTACATACTCTTCGATTTTCAACGCAGCCCAAATGTTGGTCGTCTGGGAAAACCGCGAATGGCGCAACTGGTTCCGCAAACAGGCGGCCTAAACGATCGCGACACGCGCTCCCCAACGACGTTGGGGAGCGCTTTTTGTCTCTGAAAGGGGCGTTAGTATGTGGTCTTCCCTCAAAAAATTCTTCTCCAGTCGCAGCGCCGAAGAAGCAACCGATACCCCAGTCGTGGTGGCGACATGCAATGGGCCGATCGAAGCGAGCATGATGCTTTCGCAGCTCCACGATTCGGGTATTCCCGCTGCTACATTGGGTGCAGACAGTGCATCCGTGTTTGGTATGCAAACAGGCATTTTGGCAGAGGTACGCATTGTTGTGCCTGCCGAGTATGCCGGAGCAGCCCAAGAACTGCTCGGAGAGCTCGATTTGCGTAACGATATGACGCTCGAAGCCGCTGATGGAGCCGAAGCAGATGCTATCGAATCTGATAGTTACGACCAGGCCAAGGACAATCTGAAATCATGAGTATCGCAGCACCCATCATCATAGGCATCATTGTCGGCTTGTTGCTGGGGTTTCTTGGTGGCGGTGGTGCAATCATGATTGTCCCTGCGATGGTATACATCCTGCATGCTGATGAACATGTCGCATTAGCAACCGCATTGATTATTGTGGCAGTCAATGCTGCCATTGGGGGGATGCTCGCTTGGCGTGATCGTCGTGCCGACATGCCCACGGCACTGCTGTTCGGGGCATCTGGAATGCTTACCGCCTACGGCGGCGCGCTTATATCGAAGCAGATCCCAGGTTCATACCTTATCGTCGCATTCAGCATACTCCTATTGGTGATTGCGCTGTTGATGTATCGCGGCACCATGGGTACTGCAACCGAGCCCGTACCCGTCCCGAGACCGCGGTGGCAGATTATTGTGGTGGGTGCAATTGTTGGGCTTGTCACCGGCATTTTGGGCGTCGGCGGTGGCTTTGTGATTGTCCCAGCAATGGTGCTGCTGGTGGGGATGCCGATGCGCAGGGCGGTCGGTACGTCGTTGTTGGTGATTACCATCAACAGCGGTGCAAGCCTGTTGGGACACCTCGACACGGCGTTCGATTGGACCCTCATCGGGCTACTGTTGAGTGGTGCCATCCCTGCGATGACCGTGGCAAATCGGTTCGGAGGTGCCATCGATCAACAAAAGCTCCGCCGCGGCTTTGCGATTTTTGTGACGTGTGTGGCATGCTTCATGCTTGCAGAAACAATGCTCAGCTAGTGCGACCGCTGTTCTGCGACGAACGGTGCATGCGGGTCGACCGCTACCGCCAAATCTCCACGGACGGGGTGCCAATAGGCGCAGGCAGCAATCATCGCGGCATTGTCGGTACAGAGATTGATAGGTGGGATATGCAGCGGTACGCGGATTGCACTGCGTAGCGCTTCGCGTAGACGGGAGTTTGCCGCTACTCCACCTGCGACAATGACCGATTTGGCATGCGTAGCGCTGACTGCAGCCTTCGTTTTGCGGACGAGGATATCGACGACTGATTCTTGGAACAGATATGCCAATTCGGCACTCCGTTGTGCTAGGACAGCTACATCACCGCTGGCGCGCCCAGCGACCCACGCAGGATCGGTACTCACCGCCGTCTTGAGCCCACTAAACGAAAAATCATACGTCCCGTGCAACCATGCACGGGGTAAGCGCTGCGCCACAACGGGCGCACGTGCAGATTGTTGGATAGCAGGACCACCTGGGTACCCCAATGCCAATAAGCGCGCTACTTTGTCGAATGCCTCTCCTGCAGCATCGTCGAGCGTACCCCCAAGGAATTGCGCATCAGCATGATCGCGTATGAGGGCCAACACCGTGTGCCCGCCAGACACAACCAATGCGATTGCAGGGAACTCAGGCTGAACGGCCGCATCGATCCACGTCGCGTAGAGATGTGCTTCGACATGATTGACCATCAGAAAAGGCAGGCCACGCGCCCAGGCGAGTGTTTTGGCGGTGTTGAGGCCTGTCAATAACGCTCCCGACAAACCAGGACCGTACGTCGCTGCGATTGCATCAATGCCGGACCAGCCACCGGGAGTACGACCGACAGCTTCACGTACGACAGAATCGATTGCCAAAATATGCTGGCGTGACGCAACCTCGGGGACAACACCCCCATAACGCCGATGGATGTCTATTTGCGAGGCAACCACATTTGCCACCATCTGCGTCCCATTGACGACGACGGCCGCGGCGGTCTCGTCACACGATGTCTCGATAGCCAAAATTGTTTTGTATGGGGACGTCACGCACAGCCTCTTTTGTTGGTCGACAGCCAATACTACACACTTCAGTATAATACGAGGAACATCACGTTCATGGTGGGCGTCT
>JBFYTT010000076.1:0-2644 GCA_041300425.1 Roseiflexaceae bacterium | reverse complement strand
GCTACCCAGTGCTCCTCAAACCGGCCGGCGGTGGTGGTGGCCGTGGCATGCGCGTCGCCAACGACGAAGCAGAGCTCAACCGGTATTACTTGACTGCCAAAAGCGAAGCCGAAGCAGCGTTCGGGAACGGCGCACTGCTGCTCGAGAAATACCTGCCCAAAGTCCGCCATGTCGAGATCCAAGTGCTCGCCGATACCCATGGGCACGCCATTCATCTCGGTGAACGCGACTGCTCGTCGCAACGACGCCACCAAAAAATCGTCGAAGAAGCACCCTCCCCCGCGGTCAGCCCCGAACTCCGTGCCCGCATGGGCGAGGCAGCCCTCAAAGGTGTGCGCGCAATCAATTATGTCAATGCAGGCACGATGGAGTTTTTGCTGGACCCAGAGGGCAACTTCTATTTCATCGAAATGAATACCCGCATCCAAGTCGAGCACCCCGTCACCGAGCTGGTAACGGGTATCGATCTGGTCCGCTGGCAATTGCGCATCGCATCGGGCGAGCATTTGACCGTCCAGCAGAGTGACGTGCAGATCCGCGGGCATGCCATCGAATGTCGTGTCAACGCCGAAGACCCCGAACGTGACTTTATGCCGTCGGTCGGAGAGATTCAGTACTACCTGCCGCCAGGTGGTCCAGGTGTACGCGTCGATTCCCACCTCTATCCCGGCTACATGGTTCCCGGCAACTACGATTCGCTGCTCGCCAAAATGCTCGTCTGGGCACCGAACCGCGAAGAAGCAATCGCGCGCATGAAGCGGGCGCTCACCGAGACCGTCATCCATGGCGTCAAAACGACCATCCCGTTCCAACTGGTGTTGCTCGATGATGAAGTCTTTGTCGATGGCGATATGTCGACCCGCTATGTTGCCGAAATCATGACCAAATGGCTCGCAGGCAAATCCACCCCGTAACCGCTGTACAGCCATACACCTCCAGGGTCGTCGATGACGACCCTGGTTTTTTGTGCCTGAACGTCAAGTGCTCGCAACATGAGCAACAACGTTCACATTCCCTTCACATTGCGCACTCCGTTGTACGCTATGATGAGGACCACGTGAGCACAGTACTATTGGCAGCACACGCATGTGATGCACCCGCTGCATCGGTAGAAAGGCTCCACCATGAACGTCACACAGAAAGTCATCGTCGTCACCGGCGCAGGCAACGGCATGGGTCGCGAGACAACGCTCGAACTCGCCCGCCGTGGTGCGACCATCGCAGCCATCGACATCAATCAGACGACCCTCGACGAGACGGTCGCTCTTGCCGGCCCGCACGGGGCTCGGATCAGCACACATCTGGTCGATGTGACGAACCTCGAACAGGTCAGAGCCCTCCCTGCTGCGGTCATTGCCCTGCATGGAGGCATCGACGGTCTCATCAATGTGGCCGGGATTATCCACAAGTTTCGCAAGGTGAACGATTTGTCGTACGACGAAATCCACCGTGTCATGAATGTGAATTTCTATGGCACGGTGCACATGGTGAAAGAATTCCTCCCGCATTTACTTACCCGCCCCGCTGCCCAAATTCTCAACATTGCAAGCATGGGCGGATACGTTCCGGTACCCGGACAAACCATCTATTGTGCATCCAAAGCAGCCATCAAGCTGTTTAGCGAGGGCCTGCGGGCAGAACTCACAGGCACCAATGTCGGGGTGAGCATCCTCTTCCCGGGGGCAATTGCAACCAATATTTCGGTGAATTCTGGCGCAGCAACACAAGCCGAAGTCGAAGCGATGAGTAAACAAGGCACAACCACGATCAAAACAACACCAGCAGATGTCGCCGGCAAATTAATCGTCGGCGCGTTCGAAGGCAATCCATTCCATGCATTTGCAGGCTCAGACGCGAAGTTGATGTATTGGTGGGGCCGTTTGCTGCCAGAGGGAGCAGCCAACATGATTCAAAAGCAAATGGCAAGCCTTCTCAAATAACCGTGTGTTGCTCGCCGACCGCCCCGTGCAGACCGCACGGGGCGGCTTTCTACATCCAACAAACCGTCTCATGCGTAGCGTATATAGAGCCTGGTATTGAAAGGAATCCTGTCGTGGCCAAAATCATCTCTCCGACAGTCGAGTGGAACAACATCATTGCGCAAACCAGGGCATTGGTCCCTGAGGCCTTCAGTAGCGACGGCCGGGTATTGAACCTCCTCGAAGGAGCATGGGGCACACCGGGGAATGGGAAGATGGTCATCTCTCCTATTGACGGCACCCAGCTGGGCAGCCTACCGATGATCGACCTCGACGAAGCCAAACGCGCTGTCAAATATTGTGCCCTCGAATTCAAAACGTGGTCCAAAGTGTCACTCGATCAACGCAAGCAAAAAGTCAGCGATACACTCGCGGCGCTCAAACAACACCGTGACCTCATCGGTCGGCTGTTGATGTGGGAAATAGGCAAGCCATATGCTACCGCAATGACCGACGTCGACCGCTGTATCAGCGGCGTTGAATGGTACGTCGAACAAATCGACTCGCAGATGGCGGGTCGCACACCGCTTGGGGTCATTTCGAACATCGCCTCGTGGAACTACCCGCTTTCTGTACTGGTGCATTCGATGTTGGTCCAGGTCCTCGCCGGCAATGCGGTCATCGCCAAAACTCCCACCGACGGTGGGCTGTACGCGTTGACCGTC
>JBFYTT010000075.1:0-9158 GCA_041300425.1 Roseiflexaceae bacterium | reverse complement strand
CAGCAATGATGTGTGGGTAGTCATACGGGGGGATAAGCGTAAGGCCACGCTGCGTCGCAATGCCGGTAGCGAAAATTTCACGGTTTTGGGTCATTCGATCATATCGGATTACTTCGGCACCATACCCCAGGGTTGCGGTGACCTTGACCGCAGGAGCATCCGTCGGCATACAGATGACCGCAGGTATACCGAGCAGCTGTGCAGCCAAAGCAACCCCTTGTGCATGATTACCAGAAGAAAAAGCAATCACACCGGATTTTCGTTGCTCCAACGATAATCGCGACAGTGCGTTATATGCGCCACGAAACTTGAATGACCCGGTACGCTGCAAATGTTCCCCTTTGAAGAACACCTGAATCCCCAGCATGGCATTTAACGTCTGTGACTGAAAGACGGGTGTGTGGTGGACGACGCTGCTGATCTGATGCGCGGCTGACACCACGTCTTCGTAGTTCACCATGGCTTTCTCCTGTAATGCGGATGTGGCAAGTCTAACAGATACCGTCACAATCGTCGAAAGCACCTTCTCCAATACATGGTAGGATGACGCAAATTGTATATTAAAAGTAGGTCTCATGAATCGTGCGATATGCCACTTCGGCTTGATATTTTTGGTCGTGCTTGTCTACGCTATCCCTCACAACACCGTATCAGCAGCGCTGTCTACATCACAGGCGATGCAATCACTTACCGCTTTGGGGGCGGACATCATCGCAGATCCCGAGACCGGCAATGCCCGATTCATCTCTTTTCCCATTGATCAAATCAGCGATGACCACGAATCAAGCCGTGCCCCGCGCGATGCGGAAATCCAGGCTCGCTCTTTCCTACAGGCACACGGTGCGGTGTTTGGTAATGCACAAATGGCGTCTACCCTGCAATTGCGTACAGACGACGTCCTTCCCAACGCAGGAAATCTCCTGCGCTTCCAACAAACGTACAACGGTATTCCCGTCGTAGCAGGCGAACTCTACGTCGAACTCACGCGTTCCCGTCAGATCGCACGGGTCAACGGCGAAGTACTGCCCGACGAATCAGTCAATACTACCCCGACGATTACTGAGACCACTGCCGAAGAACTTGCCTACACACTGGCCCAAAAAGCCTATCCCTCTGCACGGCCCACCCTGTCCTCGACACGCTTCGGGCTGTGGATTTTTCACCCACGCCTGCTGGGCAGTCCGCAAGCACCGGTTACGACCCTCAACTGGCGCTTCGAAATACGTGACAACGCGGAACTGCGGGCATTCATCCTCATCAACGCACACACGGGTGCGACAACCGTGCACTTCAACCAGATTGCCCATGCTCTCGATCAACGCGTGTGTAACGGCAACAATGTCATGGATACAGACACCAATCAAAACAACGATTGCGCCACAGACAGTCAAGCAACCAGACTCAACAGTGTGACAGACAGCGGAGTCGCCGATGTCGATATTGCCTGGGCAAACGCCAAGGCGACATATGACTACTTCTTCAACGTGTTGGGGCGTGACTCCATTGACAATGCAGGAACGAAGATTATCTCGCTTGTGAATTATTGTCCCAATGGAGAATCGTGCCCATATCAAAACGCGTTTTGGGACGGGGTGCAGATGACCTACGGTGCAACATTCGCCTCTGCAGACGACGTTGTTGCGCATGAATTAACTCACGGTGTAACCGAAAAAACAGCAGGGCTTTTTTACTACTATCAATCCGGCGCAATCAACGAATCACTCTCAGACGTGTTTGGTGAATTCGTCGATCAATCCTATGTAGGCCCAGACGGTGATGATGCCGGGTCGAAATGGCTCATAGGCGAAGATCTCCCCATCGGAGCAATCCGTTCCATGGACAATCCTGGTCTGTATGGGGATCCTGACAAAATGACCAGTAGCAATTATCACAATGGTCTCTATATGGGACAAATCAGTGACAATGGCGGTGTCCACAGCAATAGCGGGGTCAACAACAAAGCTGCTGCGCTGATGGTCGACGGAGGCGGCTTCAATGGATACACTGTTGGGGCTGTCGACCGTGACAAAATCGCCAAAGTCTATTACCACGCACTGACCAACTACCTCCTGTCTGGCAGTGATTATGTAGACCTAGGCATCAGTCTCAATGCCGCCTGCACGAACTTGCTCCGCGCAGGGCTTGATGGCTTTGTGACAACAGACTGTCAGAGTGTCAAGAATGCGATATTAGCAACCGAAATGGCCAAATCGCCGCCGCGGGCACCTGCCACCGATGCACCCACATGCACAGCGAGCGAAACAAAGATTGACTTGTACTCCGAATCGTTCGAAAAAATTACCCCCAGTAAGTGGGTAAAATCACCCAATCTCAATTCGGATTGGTACTACCCAGCGCCAGCCGGATTTGCATATGCCACCAGTGGCAGCAAGAATGTTGCGATGCTCTACCCCGCACACCAATCAGACCAGAAATTCGCGATGAACACGGGGTTCTATGTCCCTGCAGGCACTGTCATGTCCTTTCGTCATGCCTATGAGTTCGAAGCGTATTACAACGACGCAGGGACCGCAATGACCAGCGCGTATGACGGAGGGATAGTCGAATATTCGACCAATGCCGGCGCATCATGGGTAGATGCGAGGCCATTGTTTATCACCAATGGCTATAACGCGCCATTAATCGTCGCCAAAAACACAAATGTTCTGGCCGGCCGAATGGCTTTTACGGGGATAAGCAACGGGTACATCACCTCGAAGCTCAATCTGCATTCGCTGGCTGGGTCCTACGTCCGACTACGCTTCAGGAGCACCACCGACAAGTTTGTCGTCGGAACAGGTTGGTTCATTGATGATGTAACCGCATACCGCTGTCTGACGTCGGCTCAGTCAGCAGTGACACTTTCGGTCAGTTCCAACAACAATTGCCTTGTCAGCTATAGCGGCGCAGGCTGGTGCTGGGGCGCGAACCAAACTGGTCAACTGGGCTCCATGACCCGTACAGACACTAGCGTTGCACTGCCGCTCAAAGCACACAGCGGGACCACACTGAGCGGTATTGCCCAAGTCGCTGCAGGCGCAGCACATGGTTGCGCGGTCACCAATACAACCGGTATCGTCTGCTGGGGGAGCAATACCGTCGGTCAGCTCGGTGATGGCACGATCACAAAGCGATTAGGCGCAGTTGTTACCCGAAATGCAGATACCACACCGTTCAGCAATCAAGCAGCAATCTCTGTAGGAGCAACCCATTCATGTGCACTGAGCACGGTAGGCACCGTGTACTGTTGGGGCCAAAATGCATCGGGGCAGCTCGGGGACGGGACCGCCAAGAGCTCACGACACCCCGTCGCTGTCCGTACGTCTGCACGGGCAGCATTGACCAACGTTAAGTCGATAAGTTCTGGCAATGACCACACCTGTGCGGTTTTGAAGAACGGCACGGTTTGGTGCTGGGGGAACCAAACCCATGGTGCTACGGGCTCTGCGGCAGCAGCACACCGAGGCGCGGTGCAAGTCCGTACCGCAACGGGTTTTCTGAAGGGAATTACTCGGGTCAGCAGTGGCAAACAGTATACGTGTGCGATTGCCGGTACAACCGCAAGTTGGTGCTGGGGACGCAATGCGAACGGCCAACTGGGTGATGGAACAACAGTCAACCGATTCCATGCAGTGCCCGTCAAAATAGGTAATACCGCACTCGTCAATCTGACAGCGATAGCTGCTGGCTCTGGGGAACACAGTTGTGCACTCGGAACAGCTGGACAAGTCTACTGCTGGGGAGCAAATGCAGCGCGGCAACTCGGCGATGGTTCGACGGTCCAACGAACAAGTGCCGTCAGTTTTGTTGCATCGACCACCAAATTCATTGGGCCACTCAAAGACATCGCGGTCGGTGCAGCACATTCCTGCGGGCGCACAAACGGCGGTGCGGTATGGTGCTGGGGACAGAACAGCCGTGGTCAACTGGGCAATGGATCGAATGCAGCAGCGCCATCTGTGGTCCGTGTCAAGAACGCACGTGCAGTATACGGAGAATAACTCCGTGCTCACTACGGGAGCCATTTTTTCATCGGCATTTGCGTATGACGAGACTTGAATGGTACCCCGTGTCCGACAGAACCGCCGCGTACGTGGACAAGAGGGCAATTCGTCGCACCGTTTGCTCCTGACACCACGAGTTCCAAAGAACCACCAACCATGTACAGCTCACGCACACCCAGCGGCTATCTGCACGCTAGGCATGCGATGTTCGTTTTTTGCTCATCTGTCCCACCCGCTGCAACACATCGACGACAAGCAGCTATCCATCGCTCGACACCTTTCGCAGTACGGACTATACACACATTGGTAACACTCATCTGAAGTTCAGCGAGATACACCCATTTAATGTGTGAAATAGCGTACAATGTCGGCGGTAGGAGACATTTCATGCGCGCTGGCTATCTGCATTCAATAACACAATACTTCTTTATAATCCTCATCGCCGTGATGTTGCCAATCCACTGTATCGTGCATTGTGTCACCCATGACTCCTCTGCCGCTCCGCAATCGCCGTATGTCTGCACCATGCAACACCGTCCGTCGCAATCTCCCACACAAATCCACCAACAGGCGTACCAACCGTCTGCAATCCACGAAGTACGCTACGTGGAATACGAAAACGTTGTGTTAACGGTGTATACCCGTATCGCACAAACTACTCAAGTGGTGAAGAATTCGCGAAATGACCAGCCCGATCCACCTCCGCCGCGATGCCATTCGTCGTCTTTGTACTCTCTCTAAAGAAAGCGCTGCTATGCACATATTCCGCACCTGGCTACTCGCCGTGATGACACTCTTGTTCCTTGGTGGTTGTACCAGCTATACATTCAAGAGTGCAACAATCGAACCACCCGACGTCGCGTACCCAATTGTGTTAACCGACCAAAACGGCCAGCAGTTTTCGATGAGCACGCTCGACAACAAGGTTGCACTGGTCTTCTTTGGGTATACCTATTGCCCAGACATATGCCCAGCGACGCTGTCTGACCTCCAATTGGTCAAACAACGACTCGGCGAACGTGCAGACAGTCTTGCAGTAGTGTTCATTACCGTTGACCCAGAACGCGACAACCCCGAACGACTGAAGCGTTTTGTTGGGATGTATGATGACTCAGTCATTGCGCTCACTGGTGATACCGATGCACTGGCACGTGTCTATCAAGCCTATGGAGCCGGCGCTCAGCGGCGCGAAACACCCGATTCCGCGCTCGTCTACGCCATGGACCATACCTCTACCATCACGGTCATCGACAAAAAAGGGTTACGTCGACTGCTGATTGGGTTTGGATCGCCTCTTGATGATGTCGTCGCTGACGTTACCGCCCTTATCGCGGAGTAATCCGCTAGAAACAGTTACATGCGTCTATTCAGTATTATTTTGGTGACATTATTCCTCACAGCATGTGGTGGGATGCAGCATAACGCGCAGATGGGGATGGCAGTACCCACACCGGATCTGGCAGCACCGCCTGCTGCAGAATCAAACGGCATCGCAATCAGAGATCCATGGGCACGCAAAGCAGCCAAAGGTGACATTAGCGCCGCGTATATGGCGATAACCAATGCCACGACCGCCGACACGTTGGTCAGTGCCACAGGCGATATCGCAACCTCCATCGAACTACACACCGTGGTCAACGAAAACGGCATGATGCAAATGATTCAAGCCGAAGGAGGAGTTCCTATCCCCGCAAATGGTACGCAGCTCCTCAAGCCAGGGAGCTTCCACATCATGCTAATCGGCCTCACCACGGACCTCAAAGCGGGTGATTCGTTCCCTCTTACATTGACGTATGCCAATGCAGGACCAGTCACCGTGACGGTAGAGGTACGCTGATGAGGTCTCGCGTCGCGGTTCTCATCATCTGCGTTGCACTCTCTATTGGGTGGTGGTTGTTCGAACAACAACGCACCTACACGGTTGTTGTGACCGGTGATTCAGCGGTGGTTTTGCCCGAACAGGTAATCCTCATCGCGGGACTCCGTGACACCCTGATTATTCGCAATGAAACCAATGAATCCATTTTGTTGGTAGGCCGGCCAATCAGTCCGAATCAACAGATTCGGCAACGCTATCGGACAGCGGGTACATATCAATACGTCTGCACTTCCCATGGCGGGGCTTCGATGGATGTGATCGTCGAACCATTCGACCTATTGCGGTGGTTGCAGATGTAGTGAATCCCCACCGACTGTAGAGTCGGTGGGGATTTTTCTATTCAGCCCCGTTTGGACAAAGCGCCATAGCCGAGGCACACTACCGAACACCATTGTTTTTTGTCTTACCATCGCAGACTACACGTCTGGATCTGGGTTCCACCAGCAAGGACCTTTACCTAGTCGTGCAACCGCTGCTCTTGCAGCGATGTCCGCTAACTGCTCAGCAGACTTGGGGACAAACGAGCGATATGCATCCCACACCAGGTCTTGCTCTGACGGATAGCTCATACCGATGAGCGCCACATCCGGGTCATGGCTGAGGGTAAAGTGCACACATGCAGCAACGTCCAAGTTTTGTGATCCCGATGATGCCTGCACCCCGGCAGAACGCTTTCCGCGCGGGCGTTCGACGATCGGTTGTCCATACCCGGTCGTGTCCGTTACCAACTTCCCTGCGCCAAATGTCTTGAAGCACACCGTCCCAATGTTGCGTGCTTTTGCCTCGGGTAACACATCGGTGAGATACCGTGCGTCGACAAACGGACCAACCGGGAACATCACAATGTCACAGAGTTCGTCACGCATTGCCTGCAGCAGGACGTCAGGATGATGCGAAGAGATCCCCACAGAACCCACCAAACCACGCGCTTTGAGCTGCCGTAACGCCGCAAAACCATCGGGACTATCACGCAGTTCACAGTACGTGTGCATATCCGACAAGCCGTGGTAGACGTAGCCATCGAGATAATGCATCCGGAGTCTGTCCAAACTCGCAGATACCTGCAGGTCGAGCGGTAGTGCAAAATCATCGATCTTGCTGATTACAAAAACCGAATCCCGCTGCTGCGCAACCGCAACACCGACTATCTCCTCAGAAAAACCATCCTCATACCCAGGCGCGGTATCAACCAGGTTTACCCCGTTCTTAAGCGCGCGCTGGAGCGTCTGGACACACGTATCACGGCTAAGCGAACGATCAGCAACATCGCCCGCTCCAATCCGAGACACCGCAAATCCCGTGTTGCCGAGTGGCCGATATTCCATCAGTGTTGGTCCGTTTTCGTTCAATTATCGGTGGAGTTCAACGGGCTTGCCTGTCCGCATCCGAATGTTCAACAGCTCGACACCAATCGAGAACGCCATGGCAAAGTAGATATACGCTTTGTCGATGTGGAACGCAAACCCTTCGGCTACCAATGACATACCAATCAGCAACAAGAAGGACAATGCAAGAATTTTGAGCGTGGGGTGCTTTTCGATGTATTCGCTGATTGACTTGGCAAACAGCAACATGATAACGATCGAAATCATAATCGCCACAATCATGATCGGCACATCACCAGACAAACCGACTGCAGTGATGACCGAATCGAGCGAAAACACAACGTCAAGAATGGCAATCTGACCGACAACCACAAGGAATGTGTTGGCCTTGCTTGCAACTGCTGTTTCGGTGTGACCTTCTAAACTATGGTGCATCTCCATCGTACTCTTGGCAAGCAGAAAGAGTCCGCCGACCAGCAGTATTATGTCGCGCCCTGAGAACTCCTTGCCGGCCACGGCAAACAGCGGTTCGACGAGTCCCATAATCCATGTCAAAGACAACAGCAACAGGATTCGTGTTCCCAACGCAGTCAAAAGTCCAATCTGGCGAGCACTGTTTTGTTGCTCCTTGGGGAGTCGGGCCGACAAGATGGCAATGAAGATAACATTGTCAATCCCCAACACAATTTCGAGTGCAGTCAACGTCAACAACGTAATCAGATGCTGAACGGTAAACAACGTGTTTATATCCATTAGTTTTCTCATAGAATGATGATTTTTGCATTATGATACGTTTACGCAACAATTACAACTGGATACACGTCTTCAGTGCGTAAATGTCTGTGCGATAGTATGTTGATCTCTCAACAAAAGGAAAAACACTTGGACGATTTTTCAAATGCGATTATTGCAGCAATTGGGATTACTGCATTCTTCTGTCTGTTGGCTGGAGTATTTTCGGCCCTCGCAATTGTCGTCATCTCTTTGTGGCGTATCTTCAACAAAGCAGGTCGTACGGGAATTTATGCATTTATCCCGCTGGTCAGTCCGTACCAATGGTCAAAAATCGCTGGTCAAGGGACGATTTTTGCGATTATTTACGCGGTCCTGGTGACTTTTGGAACATCCACCGCTGCCAGCGACCAGAGTTCAGAACCAACATATGCAAGTTTTATCGGTCTTGTATCTTTTGTCATGTATGTAATCATTCAATTCGGAATTGCACGAAGGTTCGGCAAAGGCGGGTTATTTGCCGTCGGTCTGATCTTTCTCCCGTTTGTGTTCTACCCCATCATTGCGTTCGGTAGCGCTACCTATACTGCAAACTAGCACAGCACAGCGAGGTTTCGATGGACGAACTGACCACTCTTGCGGCGGCGGCTGGTGTTGTAGCCCTCGCCTGCTTTCTGGGACTGGCACTCATTCTTTCTATATTCATGTCAGTGGCGTATTGGAAGCTTGGTACCAAAGCAGGGTACCCAGGCTGGGCGTTGTTAGTGCCGTTTTATGGGGTTTTCGTGCATCTGCGTATGATTAATCGTCCCCAGTTCTGGGGGTGGGTTGTGATTAGTGGTACGACACTGCAAGCCGCACTTTCGGTATATGAACTCAGTACTGGCACCGTCCAAGCCGACCAACCATTTTGGCTGACTGCGATAACGACCATTCTGGGCTTTGCGTCGTTTTTCTATAGCGTCCGTATGGTGCATGGGTTCTCACGCGAGTTCGGCAAGTCCGGATGGTACACCCTCGGACTTCTCTTTTTGCCTGTGGTATTTTTGCCCATTTTGGCGTTCGGGAACGCCCGGTACCAACCGGATGGTGTGGTTTACAATAGCTATGGTCCGTCATAAACACAGTGAGGTGCGATATGGGTAAAGTTCGTATCGGGGTCATCGGGACGGGTGGGATTGCGCGCAATCGGCACTTGCCATGCTTCACCAAAAATAC
>JBFYTT010000249.1:0-3244 GCA_041300425.1 Roseiflexaceae bacterium | reverse complement strand
CTGTATGTCCAACCGGACATCGACCTCGCCGGCAGCGAAGCGTTGGGTGCGTTGTACATTGGCCGCCGGGTTGCGCCCGTAGTTCCAATCCCAATTGGCATACCGGCTCGCCCGCAGTGCAGCCACCCCGACGCCGTCTTCGGCGCTGAGGGTCACCGAGGGGATATTGGAGCGGTCAGTCGTCCCGTAGATTTTGGCGATGATACGTTCGCGGAGCGCGACGGCGGTAATGGGTGTCGTCAAGAATTCGTTGATGTTTGCGACGCGACTCCGGATGGATTTGACCCCTTTGGACTCGACCTTGCCGGGTTTGGGGCGCAACGCAGCGGTGACTGCGTCGAGATCCGAGTCGACCAGCAACGTCCCGTGGCTGAGCATGCGATCGGCCGTCGCGAACTGGGCGTTGCCCGAGATTTTACGGCCCTCGACGAGGATGTCGTTGCGCCCACTCAACGCGGCAGGCACACCCAAGTCGTGCAGTACCGCCAACACCGGCCCATTAAACGTATCGTAGCGGTTGAAGCGTTCGTTGACTTGGCGCGTCATAAAGCTGAAATTGAGATTACCCGGGTCGTGATAGACGGCCCCGCCGCCCGACACCCGGCGCACCACCTGGATGCCCCGGGCGGCCACCACCTCGGTGGCGATTTCTTCGGCGGTGTTTTGGTTGCGACCGATGATAATCGCCTTGGCGTTGATGTAGAAGTACAGCAGATCCTCGTCACCGAGCAGATTGCGGATGGCGTATTCTTCGAGGGCCAAGTTCTGGGTGGCGTCGGTCTGGTCGTGATTATCGAGGTAGCGCATGGCGTTCTTTCATCTATTTTGGGTAGTATAGCAAGCAATAGCGGACATTCAGCACATCCTCAGCTCCGCCTCACCGAACATGCATCAATTCCCTCTTGCAAAGGGCCAATCGCAGTGCTAGTATTGCGGCAACCAAATGGTTTGGGTGGCCCCCCTGGCCGCCTAGTACCCCACCCCCGGGGTACACTGATTCAATTGGGAGGCGTTATGGAGCTTGTTGTTCGCACCCAACATGGTCACCTCAGCCCCGAGACCCGCAGCCGAATCGAAGCAAAACTCGCCGTCCTCACTCGCTACCTGACCCCCATCCAGACCGTCACAGTTGATGTCAGCCAAAAGGACAAGCACCACCGCATCCAACTGACCGTCGCCGGCGAACACGGTGTGCTCTTGCGCGCCGAAGAAAAAGCCGACGAACTCATGCAGGCCCTCAATGCCGCAATCGACGCGGTCCGCAAACAAATAGAACGCTACAAAGGGCGCCATTGGCGCAATGCCCAACGCCACGATGCGAGTGTGAGCGCAGCATCCGTGGCAGACCAGCCTGCGCTTACCACCCCAGCCATCGTCCGTACCAAAGCCTTTGGCATAAAGCCCATGCACGACGAAGAAGCACTCGAGCAGATGGAGTTGCTCGGCCATGCATTTTATGTCTATCGCGACCACACACAAGAAGTACGCGTGATCTATCGCCGCGCCGACGGGCGCCACGGCGTCATCATCACCAGCTAAACACTTCATATACTGCCCCGCAGCAACCATGCGGGGCAGTTTTTTTGTTCTTTCCCGTTCATAAAAAAAGTACTCTGCCGCGCGACGGTGCCTCGGTGCAACCCAGACCCCCCGTGACCGATGCGTCTGGCTACGGTTCCGGCCAATGGAGCGACACAGTACACGGTGCGCGCACATCCACTAAGGCAGACTGGCATACACGCACCCGCATTCATATACAATAGGCATACATTCATACTGCTATAGGTGCTTGTATGCCGCGTCATATTAACCATCGCGTCGTCGTGACTGGCCTCGGCGCACTGAGTCCTATCGGCAACGATGTCGCAACGTTTTGGGATGGCCTGCTCAACGGCCGCTCGGGGGTCGCACTGGCGACTCGCTATGACCCCAACGACATTCCTTATCAGATAACCGCCGAGGTCAAAGACTTCGACCCACAGCGCTACATGGACCCCAAAACCGCCCGTCGCACCGCGCGTTTTGCGCAGTTTGCCTTGGCCGCTGCCGGCGAAGCACTCGCCGATAGTGGGTTGGACATGCAGTCCATCGATCGCACCCGCGTCGGAGTCGTCATCGGTACCTCGCTGGGGGGCACGGCCGAGGTCGAGCAACAGACCCTCAGCTTCGAGGCACGTCAGCACAAGCGTGTCGATGCCCTGTATTTGCCGACATTCATCTACAACATGGGCTCGTGCCATGTCGCCATCGCCCATGACTTGCACGGCCCCAACACGACCCCCGTGATGGCTTGTGCGACGGGTACCTATGCCATCGGCGAGGCGTTCCGGATGGTCCAGCGCGGCGATGCAACTATTGCGGTTGCCGGCGGCAGTGACGCGGGTGTGACTGCACTGAACTCCATGGCCTTCGGCGTCATCGGGGCTATTGCACCGGCCGGCGACGACCCGAGCCGGGCAGTCAAACCATTCGACCTCAACCGCAAAGGGACCGCAGGCGGCGAGGGATGCGGGGTGCTCATCCTCGAACAACTCGATCACGCCCTGGCCCGTGGGGCACGTATCTATGCCGAGATTGTTGGCTTTGGGGCTACCGAAGACGCCTTCCACCTGACTGCTCCTGCGCCCGGCGGCACGTACGCTGCACTGGCAATGACCCGTGCCATCGAAGACGCCGAGCTGTCACCGACCGACATCGACCATATCAGCGCCCACGCCACCGCCACCAGCATGAACGACAGCGCCGAAACCTCCGCCATCCATACGGCATTTGGGGCGCACGCGCCACACATCGCCGTCAGCGGCATCAAGTCGATGCTGGGGCACACCGCTGGAGCGGCCGGCGCTTTGGCTGCGGTCGCTGCCGTCAAGAGCATCATGCACCAGATCGTGCCACCGACCATGGGGCTCGACACCCCAGACCCGGCCTGCGACCTCGACTACGTCCCCAATGCCGCCCGGCACACCCGCGTACGCACGGCAATGGTCAACGCCTTTGGCTTTGGTGGGCAAAACGCCGTTGTGCTGTTTGCTCAATATCAAGCATAGACTCGTCACATCAGAGAGGATCGAGACGTGATTATCATCGCAAGCGCAAATGGTGACATCGGGCTCACGCAGGGGATGGACATCCTCAAAAAAGGCGGCACCGCTATCGAAGCCGTCGAATCATGCTGCTGGCCCGTCGAAGACAACCCACTCGATAATTCCGTCGGCTACGGCGGCTATCCCAACGTCCTGGGTGT
>JBFYTT010000233.1:0-2990 GCA_041300425.1 Roseiflexaceae bacterium | reverse complement strand
GGTCCTGACGGAGCCAAATTCAGAATGACCAGGTTGTACACACCGCCAGCAGCAAATTGTTCGAGTTGCCAGCGCAGGCGCGCGGGGTCGAGGCGCTCACCGCTCCACCACCAGATGGGAGCAGGCGAGTAGGCATGATCGGGCTGCGCCAGCCGCTGGAGTGCGTCGCTGTTGGTCATGCCACCACCACACATTCGATACCCAACAACCGTGCCACATGGCGCAGCACCGTCGCGTGATGGCCCACTCCCAACGCAACATGGTGGGTCGGCGCTTGTTCACACCACGTGTCCATGAACGTCGCCGGATCGAGGGCAAACTTTAGACGGCTGTTGGTGTTGCCGATTTGGAGGACGGGGCCGGGGATGGCCTCGCCTTCGGCGACCAGCATGCGGAGCTTTCCGTTGCCGTCTTGGGTGACGCCGAGGATAGTGATGGGGCCGGTTTTGACCGTGAGTTCAATCGAAATGCCCTCACCGGATTTGCCGTGATACAGACTCAACGCCCGCATAAACGGCGGTTTGTCGCTGATGTGCGGATGCGCTGGGCCGTCGTGCCCCATCAAGACAAACTGCTCTGGGACATCCATTGCGTAGAACTCAGTAAATGACCCACCAGCACCGATCCGATCCATGATGTACATGGCGACCGCGGTCTTGAGGTCACCTTCACCGGCACAGGGGATCCCTTGCCAGGTCAATAGGGTGGCACCGACGATGAGATGTGCGGCGGCATCGGCCGTCGGCATCCCCGGGATACCGCGATGGTAATAGCACAGTGCATCGAGGCGGTGACGCTCGACCAGCGTGTCGAGTCCGAGCGAAGTCTGGGCTGCATTGGTCAACCCGCCTGCGGTCACGGGCTGCGAAATACGGTCGACACCCATCGGTGCCTCGACAAATGACGCACGAATCAACCCGACACGATCGCTGACTGCCTGCGGCTGTGCTGACTGCGATGCCTCGGCGAGTTCGTCGAACTCGAGCCACTCGACGTGTGCACCGAGCTGGGCGTGCAGCATGGTAGGGTCGCTGTACATGTCGAGCATCCCTGGGTAGGGGTGACCGAGCATGCCGATGCGTGCATTGCGCAGGGCGGCGACTGCACCTGCGGCGCGGATCCACTCGCCGATGCGGCCCCAGGCGCGGGGATCGTCGTGGAGTGTACCCGAGACAACTTGGAAGGGGATGTGCGCACGCCGGAAGGCGTTCGAAATTTCGGGCACACAACAGGCAGCGCAAGCAGCCAACCAATTGGCGGTGTCGGTATTGGGGTAGTCGAGTTGCGCGACAGGTTGCAGATTGAGGACCAACACCTGTGTATTAGCACGTTGCACAATGGGCAGCACTTGCGACGAGGTTGCATAGGTGGCGGTGTGACAGATGAGCAGATCGACTTGCGATTTCGCAAAAAACTGTCCCGCAGCCGTGGCAGCCTGTGCCGTGTCGACCATCCCTGCCCCAATCACCTCTGCGCCGCGATCGCTCAGTTGCTGGGCAATGATCTCGTAGTACGACAAGAGCTCTTCGCGCAGGCCGGGGAACTGGCCCCAATACGCTTCGAGGCCGATGGCAAATAATCCGATACGGGGCTTTGTCAGTGGCACATGCTGCATAGCCGACTCCTTTTTTGTTGCGTGGGGGGTGTTGTGACAAGTGTAGCAGAGTGCATTTGTCGTGCAATGCAACGCGCTTTCGATACCACAAAAAACCGGGTGACGTTTGTCACCCGGTCGGTCATGAGTTGTTTTAATCGGCGAATGGTGGCCGTGGGTAGCCGACGCCGAAGGGTTCTTCGGGGCGCTTCCAATCGCCAATGAGTGCCCGCCGCAATGGGGTCGTGCGTGCCACGAAATCGGGATCGTTGCGCGAGCGATCGGAGGGGATCAACCAGGGTGGCGAGTACACGATGTGCATCGTGTGCCGATCGAAGTCACGGTCATTGCGGCCCGTGCGATGGAACACCCCTTGGTGGAACAGCAACGCCGTACCTGGTTTGCCGCAAATGACATCGCGGATGGGCAGATCGTTCTCGTCTGCCTTGATATCCCTCGGCCAGGCAGTCATGTGATTATGCGTGCCAGGGATCATCACCATGTTGCCCATGCCGTCCTCGGATTGATCGGTCAAATAGTACCCGACCCGGAGCTGCATGATAGGGGTTTGGGCGGAAGACAAGCGGCGGAATTCGTAGACCCCCGAACCATCCTGGTGGTAACCGCCACCTTTGGTCTTGGCCGGTTGGACCGTCGCCCAGGTGCTCTGGAGGATGAAATAATCGCCCATCAAATTGCGGATTTTGGGGAGCACAGAGGGGTGGTCAATCAATTCTTCAATCGCAGGTTCGGTCTCATAGAGGTGACCGAGCTGGCGCCATTCGCCGGCAGGGTAGGCACTGTGCGCCCGGCGCGAGGCAGCCAAAACGGACTCGACTTCGGCAGGCGAAAGGGCATCAGGGATCACGAGGTAGCCGAACGTATCGAACATGAAGCGTTCGTGCTCAGTCATGACACCTGGCTTGGCAATTGGGATCATCATCGACCTCCTTTTGGTGGGTTGCGTGTGCATATGATGCTGGTAGGAGAGGATTTTGTCAATTAAATACAGAGAGACGGTCACGCAGAGTACCCGCACACCGGTGTGTGCGGGCATGACGGGGAGCTACGGAGAAACGCAGAGAAGGTACGCATATATCGATTGTACGTACCTTTTTTGTCTGCTGATACGGTAGAGATGTTGTACAAAGGTGTGGAGGGCATAGGCATGACAAGAGAAAATGTAATAACAGGCATAATCATCGATTGTGCCATGCAAATCCACCGAGATCTTGGACCAGGTCTGTTCGAAGCGGTGTACGAGCAACTTCTGGCGAAAAGCCTCAGCGACCGAGGTTTAGCTCTTGTTACGCAGTACCCCGTGACGTTCGTCTATGCAGGAGCCACCTACACCAACGCGTTCCGGGTGGACTTGTTTGTCGAGCAGATGGTTGTG
>JBFYTT010000221.1:0-3509 GCA_041300425.1 Roseiflexaceae bacterium | reverse complement strand
CCGGGTTCACCACTGCAGTGCGGCTCGATGTGCACTTTTGGTGGAATGTCGGCGAGACGGCGTTGTTACTACTGGCCACAGCAGCCGAACTACGCAAACGCAATCACGTACCAACGCCTGTTCAACGGGTACATCCGTCATTCACAGCCACACCCGAACGGGTATAATGACGGGGTGTCACTGAGGAGTATGGTATGTCAATAGGTTCTGGGCTGCTATACCCACCTGCCCTCATGCAGGAATTCGACGAAGACTCAATCCAAACCAAAATCATCAGAACTCTGTTGATCGTCATTTCTACCATCCTGCCGACATTTCTTTTGTTCGATGGGTTTTTGCGTAGCTTTGACTGGATAAATCTGCTCATCTGTGTGTTGACATGCGTACTCAACGCATATCTCGTGCATTCGATTAACACGCACAAATCGGCAGCGTATCTGCCTTCATTTCTCTTCCTAGTGGTGTGCTATCTCATCATCGGCATCCGGAGCACCGGCACCGCACTGACGGTAGTCGCAGGCGTGAATGCCGCTGTCGCGTTTGTCTGCGCAATCGCCATGCTCTGGGTGCTGATTACCTGCTGGGTCGCACCGCACGAAGGGAGCGATTCCGCTCGTCCATCGACGCCGGTCGAGGTGCTCGGAATCGTACTCCTTGCCCTGCTGGCCCTCGGATTGCGGCTCTATCAAATAGACGTCTTACCCGCTACACATCTCCTCGAAGCACGCTACGGCCTCGATGCACGGGCTGTCTTAGAGCGCAATGAATGGAACCCGATTGCACTGACATTCGACCAACACGGGCATTTGTTTAGTGTTGTGCTCGCGATGGCAATGACGTTGTTAGGTGATTCATTTGTCGCCATTCGATCCGCATCCGCAATCATCGGGAGTGCAACGGTTCTGCTGTTGTATATTGCCACACGACGCTTCTTTGATGTTCGTACTGCCTGGCTTGCCTCTTTGGCATTCGTTGCGATGGCGATACATCTCGAGTTCAGCCGCATTGCAACGAGCACCATCCTCGACGCGTTCCTCGTGTGTGCCGTGTTGGCATTTTTGGCGATTGGGTGGGATACCGGGCGCAGACGTGGCTATGTATTGGCTGGGCTCGCGCTCGGGTTGTGCCAATACACCTACCACACCGGCAAAATCATTCCGGTGGTGTTTGCGATATGGTTAAGTGTTGTTGCAATCCAAAACTGGGAGCTCGTGCGACTCAGACTGGGCGCATTGACCATGATGTGGGGGATTGCACTTGCAGTTTCGCTCCCTATGTTTTGGACCATTGCAACCCACTGGGATACCTATGTACCCGCAATTCAGGCCGTCAGCATCCTCAACGAGAGTGACAGCCCAGGGTTGACGTGGCTACAGCGTATCGCAAATGATCTCCAGATACCGCCGTGGCTAGTGCTCATTACCGGGGTACGCGACGCGCTCGCTGCATTTATTGCGGTGCCGGTACGCGACGGGTATGATGTTGGATTAGCAATCCTCACGCTCCCGAGCGCGGTGCTCTTTTTGATTGGTACGTTGTTGATGATCCGCGAGTACGATGACCCACGCTATTGGCTCCTTTTCCTCGGGATGATGGCCGCGGTGGGCGTCGCTGCAATCACGATCAACACCCCCGCTGCGCAACGGATGATGTTTGCCACGCCGTTTGTCGCAATGGTGGTGGGCATCGGGTTGGCGCAGTCGAGTCGATGGTTACGACTCGAGTGGATTCAATCAGATTGGAGTCTCCCACACTGGTTCATCCAAACGATTGGTATTACCCTTGCCATAGGTATTGCAGGCTACGATGCAAACAACTATCTGATCAACAACCGCAACGCTGCAATTCAGCGCGCCGATGCAATGGCGAGTGCAATCGGAAACACCGTTGCAGCGTTCCCCGACGGTTCCACCGCCTATGCATTCACTGAGCCTTTTTTGCGCTATGACGGGAACCCGATTCTCGTCTTTCAAGCGCCGCATGTACGCGGCATTGATGTGCCCCAACCACTGACGAACGTTCCGCCGTGGGTCTTGGATGGGCCAAAGCAGATTTTTGTCTTTGCACCAGAACGGAGTTCCGAACTGGCATTGATTCGTTCGTTTTATCCCGGCGGCCAAGAAGATCGTGTCTTTCGCCAAAATGGAGAAACCATCCTTTTGTATTATGTTCTTGATGGCATACCGGCGCTCAAAACTCCCTGAAGGGCTGTGCTACAATCTGCACAGTAACGCGTAAATTCGGTTTGGAACGGAGGATCGTTGATGACCAGCGTGCCCACCCCGCCTGTTGTATCGGTTGTTGCACCGGTGTACGACGAAGAAATTCTGCTTCCCGAGTTTTATCGTCGTGTGACTGCTGCACTCGAACAGCTCGCGGTCCCGTTTGAACTCATACTTGTCAACGACGGTTCTCATGATAGCTCTGGTGCAATCATGGACCGTCTGCATAAAGCGGATGCACGCGTCAAAGTGATTCACTTTTCGCGAAACTTCGGCCATCAAATCGCAATCACAGCAGGCACCGATCATGCCACGGGACAAGCAGTCGCCGTTATCGACTCGGACCTCCAGGATCCGCCTGAAGTCATCATTGAAATGTACAAAGAATGGCAAAACGGCTTTCAGGTTATTTATGGTGTGCGTGCGCAACGCGAAGGAGAAACTGCCTTCAAACGCATGACCGCGAGCATGTTTTATCGACTCATTCGGCGTATCACCAATATTAATTTGCCGCTCGACACCGGTGACTTTCGCTTGATGGATCACCGGGTAGTCAAAGCCATGTCCAAAATGCGTGAGCATCATCGCTTCATGCGGGGATTGTCGGTGTGGGTTGGATTCAAGCAGACAGGTGTCAAGTACAACCGTGATGCACGTACCGCGGGGGTCACGAAGTACCCATTTCGCAAGATGGTGCGGTTTGCTCTCGATGCAATCACCAGCTTTTCGTATCTCCCGTTGCAACTCGCGACGTATACGGGTTTTGCCATTGCAGGAGTGAGTGCCGTTGCGATGGTACTGGCGATTATCCTACGCTTGCTTAATTCAAATATCTTTTATGGGCAGGCAACGACATTAGTCAGTGTGTTGTTTTTGGGCGGCATTCAGCTGATTTTTCTCGGCGTTATTGGTGAATATCTCGGTCGTATTTACGACGAAGTCAAACGCCGACCATTGTATATCGTTGCGGAACGCCGCGGCGTAGAGGATCCCAACATTGAGTGAAATCCCAAAGGAAGCGCTGTACGGTACATCCGAAACAGCCCGTGGCACCAAACTCCACGCCACCAAACCACCGCGTGACAAAGCCTTTTTGGTGGGCAGTGAGTTGACCGGTGGGCGCAGTCCATGGCCAGCTGTAGACTCGTTGGCCGAGCTCGCGCTCCTAGTTGACACCGCAGATATTGATGTCGTCGGCACCATGCACCAGCGACTCAAACATACCTTCTCGCAGTACTTCATTGGACCTGGGAAAGTCGAAGAAATCAAAGCGCTCAAGGAAGTCCT
>JBFYTT010000065.1:0-10229 GCA_041300425.1 Roseiflexaceae bacterium | reverse complement strand
TTTTTTGGCTTTTTTTTAGCATAAACAATCTGCCCGCAGTTCCCCGTCGCGCAGGACTCCACAGGCAGATAGTGTACCCATCCCAAAAGACACATAAAGCTATTTGAGACCCTCGACGCGCGGCAACACAATGCCGCGTTGGCCCATATACTTGCCGGCTTTGTCTTTGTAGGATGTCTCGGCCACTTCGTCACCCTGGAAGAACAGGCATTGTGCGATGCCCTCGTTGGCATAGATTTTGGCGGGCAATGGGGTCGAATTGCTGATTTCGATGGTCCACTGTCCCTCCCATCCTGGTTCGCCGGGCGTCACATTGACGATGATGCCCGCCCGCGCATAGGTCGATTTGCCGATGACCAATACCAACACGTCGGATGGCAGGCGGAAGTACTCGAGCGAATGGCACAACGCGTAGCTATTGGGCGGGATAATGCAGACATCGCCCTTGAAGTGTTGAAAGATCCGCTCATCGATATTTTTGGGGTCGACCACAGTGTTGTATGGGCTGGTCGAGAAAATTTTGAATTCGTCCGAGACGCGCATGTCATACCCGTACGACGATAACCCATACGAAATCACGCCGCCGCGTTGTTGTTTGCCGACAAACGGCTCGATCATGGCATGCTCTTCGGCCATTTTACGGATCCAACGGTCGGATTTAATCGTCATCGTCCTGCTCCCTCATCACATCTTAGGCGATGCGTTTATCTGTACGCATCGGCAACAACAACCGCAACCCGTTGGCCACGACCAGCAACGTGCTGCCTTCGTGCCCAATCACCCCATAGGTCATCGTCATCTCGAACCCGGGTGTCAGGGTCGAGACAACCAGTACCGCAATCACGATAAAGGCAAAAACCAAATTCTGCCACACGATTGTACGCGCTTGTTTGGCAAGGAGCAATGCACCCGTCAAACGACTCAAATCGTCCTTCATCAAGACGACATCGGCGCTCTCGTGTGCCACATCAGACCCTGCCGTGCCCATTGCAATGCCCAAATTTGCGGTCGCCAAGGCGGGTGCATCGTTGATCCCGTCGCCAATCATGGCCACTGGTCCGTATTTGCGTTGCAAATCGCGGATTGCCTCGACCTTGTCTTGGGGCAACAACTCGGCACGGACGTCGTCCAACCCCAATTCTTTGGCGAGGGCATTGGCAACGTGTTGATTATCACCGGTGAGCAACGCTACCCGATAGCCGGCGCGGCGCAAATCCTGCAGGGCGATTTGCGATTCGGGGCGGACGGTATCTGCGATGGTAATCAGCCCCCAGATATCGTCTTCGGAGCCGACGGCGATGGTGGTGTTGCCGCGCCGCTGTTCGGCTTCTATTTCGAACAACACATCCGACGTGACATGCCCAAACAGCGACGGTTTGCCCACGCGTAAGCGCTGTCCGGCCACCACCGCAGTTGCACCGGCGGCAACGACTGCTTTGAAGTCGGTCGCCTCGGGTATGATCAAGCCGCGCTCCTTGGCCCCCTGCACAATCGCACGAGCGAGTGGGTGCTCTGATGCATGTTCGACCGCAGCCGCAGCCACCAACAATCGTATCTGATCGTCGTTCATGTCGTTGAGTGCATCATTTGTACCAGTGATGCGCGATTGCTGCGGGAGGTCGAGGGTGATTCGTCCCGGACCACCTACAGGGATGACTGCAACAACCCCAGGACGACCGGTCGTCAGGGTGCCGGTTTTGTCGAAGGCCACAACCTTGATGGTCGCTGCTGCTTCGAGCTGCTTGCCGCCTTTGAACAATACGCCGTTACGTGCCGAATGTGCCAAGGCAGACAACAGCGACGCCGGGATCGAAATAACCAACGCGCACGGCGACATGACAACCAGCAACGTCATCGCACGGTAGATCGTATCGCCCCATGGTTCATCCGTTACCAGCCGACCGATCACAATGGCCAGCAGTGACGTGACTGCTACTGCTTTGGCGTAATAATTGCCGATGATCCGGTCAGTGAAATCTTGGCTCTTGGCTTTCTGTTCACGGGCCTCGCGCACCACACTGACGATGCGCGCCAATGTCGATTGTGCTGCGTCGGTGGTGACTTGGATGTGCAATGCCCCTTCGCCGTTGATGGTCCCCGCATATGTCTTGGTGCCGGGGTGTTTGTCGACGGGGACCGACTCGCCCGTTATCGACGATTCGTTGACCGACGATGTCCCACTCGTCACCAACCCGTCGGCAGGGATTTGACCTCCCGGTCGAACAAACACGACATCGCCGGGGACCAGCGCCTCGACCGATATCGTGCGTATGCCGTTTGCATTGACTACCTCTGCATCGCGCGGCGACATGGCAATCAAGGTCCGGATCGACGCATGTGTGCGCCCCATGGCATAGGTCTCGAGTGTGCCCGCCATGCTAAACAAAAACATCAGCAATGCGCCTTCGGCGGGTTGGCCGACGGCAGTCGCGCCGAGCGCACCGATGAACATCAGTGCATCGATGTTGAAGGTGAGGTTGCGAAACGAATGATACGTCTCGATAGCACTGTCGTACCCACCAAAAATCATCGCAATGATAAAGAACGGCCACCAATAATACACCTCGGCTTCGCCGACAACTGCTTGTACCACGTATCCGAGTCCCAATGCGATGAAACAAATAACGGTGAAGCGGATCATCTGTGGCAAATTGGCGATTTCGGCTTCTTCGGGTGAAATCTCGACCTCGACCGACTCGATGACCAAGGCCATGTTGTTGTCGTCGCAGATCTGACGTACCGCGTGTCGATCGGTGTCTTTGCGGCACAACACGATGACTCCGCGGTTATCATCGCGGAACCGCGCGCCTGCCACGCCATCGAGTGCGCGTATAGTCTGTAATATGTCCGTCATGAGATAGTATTCCTTCTAGTAGGCGTATTATATCGTCATTCACCATTGTTTCGATTTTTCTCATGACAATGCGCTTTTCTAAGGTTCTGCGGGAGGCCGGTAGTTGTTTTTTGCACAAAAATACTCGGTGCTCCCCGTTGGAAGCACCGAGTACTGGGTCAGGCGGCTCTTATTTGTCGACAGCCATCAAGGCAATTGCCTCGCTGGAGCGATGGCACGATACCATGTGACCGCCGCCGATGTCTTTGAGTTCGGGTTCTTCTTGCTTGCAATGCTCGGTGGCAATCGGGCAACGGGTATGGAACCGGCAGCCTGATGGCGGGTTGAGCGGACTGGGCACGTCACCGGTGAGGATGATACGTGCGCGGGTGCGCTCGAGATCTGGATCGGGGATCGGCACCGCAGAAAGCAATGCTTGGGTATATGGGTGGGTTGGTGCATGGTAGAGCTGTGAACCAGCGGCGATTTCGACGATTTTGCCGAGGTACATGACCGCGACGCGATCGCTGATGTGCTTGACTGCAGCCAAACCATGGGCAATGAACAAGTAGGTCAAGCCGAGTTGATTCTGCAAGTCTTCGAGCAGATTCAAGATCTGGGCCTGAATCGACACGTCCAATGCGGACACCGGCTCGTCACAGACGACAAACTCGGGTTCGACCGCCAATGCGCGGGCGATACCGATGCGTTGGCGCTGACCACCCGAGAACTCGTGTGGGTAGCGGTTGATGAAGTACGGGTTGAGTCCGACCAGCTTGAGCAGCTCTTGGACCCGCTCGCGCACTGCTTCTTTGCCTTTGCGCAGATTATGCACCATGATCGGCTCGGCAATGATGTCGCCGACGGTCATACGCGGGTTCAACGATGCGTATGGATCTTGGAAAATCATCTGTACCTTGCGGCGCATCTGACGCATCTGCTCGGGTGCCAATTTGGTGAGGTCGGTACCATGGAAAATGACTTCACCCGTGGTGGGTTTGTAGAGCTGGATCAATGCGCGGCCGGTGGTGGATTTGCCACACCCCGACTCGCCCACCAGACCCAGTGTTTCGCCTTTGCGAATCGAGAACGTCAACCCGTCTACGGCTTTGACATCGCCTACTTTGCGGCGTAATACAATGCCCTTGGTGACTGGGAAGTACATTTTGAGGTCTTTGACTTCAATCAAAGTCTCTGAATTAGAGTGGTCTGTCATGCGTTATCTCCGTGCCCTATTGAGCGTCGTTGCTTATGAGGCGACTGCGTTCGTTGGTGTTTCACTCGTGATATCGAACAAACAAGCAGCGTTGTGATCGGTGCCCACACTACGGAGGGCTGGTACTTGTGCATCACAGACACCCGCCTTGAAGTAGTCACAACGTGCACCAAAGGCACAGACCTCGCCCAACGTAATCAAGTCGGGTGGCATGCCCCGGATGGGCTCTAACCGACGATCGTGGGCGTCATCCAACCGTGGGATGGATTTGAGCAACCCAATCGTATACGGCATGCGCGGATTGTTGAAGATTTCGTGGGTGCTGCCTTCTTCGACGACGCGACCGGCATACATGACCATCACGCGGTCGGACATACCAGCCACCACACCCAAGTCGTGGGTGATGATGATGACGGCCATGCCCAACTCAGTCTGCAAGCGCTTGATGAGCTCGAGAATCTGTGCTTGGATGGTCACGTCCAACGCGGTGGTTGGTTCATCGGCGATGAGCAACTCGGGATTGCAGGCCAACGCCATCGCAATCATGACGCGCTGACGCATCCCGCCCGAGAATTGGTGGGGGTACTCGTCAATACGCCGTGCAGCGCCCGGGATACCGACCATGTTCAGCAGTTCAATTGCGCGATCACGTGCTTCACGTGCGGACAATTTGAGATGCAGAATCAACGATTCGGTGATTTGCTGGCCGACGTTGAGCACCGGGTTCAACGACGTCATCGGATCTTGGAAGATCATCGCAATGCGATTGCCACGCAACGCACGCATTTTTTCTTCGCTGATCTTGAGGATATCCTGCCCGTCGAACATGACTTCCCCACCCGAAATACGCCCGGGAGGGTTTGGAATAAGGCGCATCACGGAAAGCGATGTCACACTCTTCCCCGAGCCCGACTCACCGACGATGCCAAGCGTCTCACTACGATTAACGTAGAACGACACGTTGTTCACTGCCTTGACTACGCCGTCCTGCGTTTTGAACTGCGTCTCAAGGTTGCGGACCTCTAACAAAGGCGCCATACGCAAACTCCACGTTCATCAATCAAGGATAGAATATCCTTTAAGATTGCAGTATTGACTTTCCCGAGTCTGGAGAAACTAGTGAAGACCTGTACGAAACATTGTATGTTGTTCACTAGAATAATGCAAGAGGTGTTATGCGACTTATCGTAGTAGGTGCAGGCCTGAGTGGTCTCGCGGTCGCGCACACCCTGCAATCAATTGCCCCACAGATTGCCGTGCATATCATCGAAAAGAGCCGTGGCCTGGGTGGCCGTGTGGCGACGCGACGGCGTGAGGGAGCCATATTCGACCATGGCGCACAGTTCTTTCGCCCGCTAGACGCAGCGCAGCTCGAGTTCTTTACTGACACGCTCCCCCACGACGCGTTGATCGATATCGCCAAACCGGTTTATGCGTTCGATGCGAAAAACCGCATCAGCATCGGGGATTCGGCCCAAAACAACGAACCCAAATTCGTCTACCGCGACGGGATCAGCACGTTGGCCAAACTGCTACGGCCGGCGTCGGTGACACTTTCATTACAAACGCGCATCCAACGCATCGAAGCGACACCAGATGGCTATGCGGTCTACAGCGATACCGGCGCACTCGTCGACAGCGCAGACGCGCTTGTGTTCACACCACCTGCGCCGCAAACAATTGATTTGTTACAAGCCAGTACCATTGACGAATCCGTAAAGAACGCATTGCTAATCGGCCTGGCACCGGCCACATATCGCCCGTGTCTGAGTGTCTCGCTGCTCTACGCAGGGGTGTTTGACCCCGAGTATTACGCACTGGTCAATACGGATCGTGCCCACCCTATCTCGTGGCTGGCCGTCGAGCATGCCAAGCACGCGTCACGGGTACCCGCCGGCCATACGCTCCTGACGGCACAATTGGCACCGCAGGCCAGCCGTGAGCACTGGGATGCCCCAGAAGCGTCGTTGTACGCCACCGTCGCCGGTTGGGTGCAGTCGTTGACCGGCCATGCGCTGGGTGCGCCGCTCTGGGGTGATCGCCAGGGATGGCGGTATGCATTGCCGGATGGGCGTGCTGATGCGACCGTTATGCAAGCGTTCGAGCAGTCACATGGGCTATACTTTGCAGGGGATGCTCACACCGGGCTCGGTCGCATCCAATTGGCACTGACCAACGGCGCAGCGGTTGCAACCCGCATCGCCACCCACCTAGGAGCGCGCACATGACTAGTACAACCCTTCGACCCGTTTTGATTGGCCTCGCCTCGGTGATTGCCATCGCATTGCTCGTACTCCTGATTATGACGCCAACGGATTCGTTGGTCACACCTACCAGCAACGGGATTGGGTTGCTCATTCCAGTGACGTTTCTGGCTGGCTTGTTCAGCTTCCTCTCGCCGTGTACGTTGCCCATCCTGCCTGCATATTTTGCCTTTACGTTCCAAGCAAAACGCGACCGCGTGACGATTATGTCGATTGCCTTTTTCCTGGGGTTGGCCACAACGATCGTCGTGTTGGGCGCCAGTGCGACGGCGCTGAGTCGGTTCTTGTTTGGGTACCTGTCGTTGCTCACGTCGTTGGGCGGGGTTTTGATTATTGTCTTTGGGGTGATGAGCTTTTTTGGGATCGGCTTCAGTGGCATGCAGTTGCTCGAACGCCCGGTCGGTGGGATCGTCGGATCGTATCTGTATGGTGCGACGTTTGCGCTTGGTTGGTCGGCCTGTGTCGGTCCGATTTTGGGGGCATTGTTGACCATGTTGGCGACGCAGGGGATCGCCGTTGCCCAAGGTGCATTGCTCGCGTTTGTGTATGCCTTGGGCCTCGGGACGCCGCTGATAATCATTTCGACCTATTTCAGCCGGTTGGGTAATGGCTCGAAATTCTGGCAAGTCATCAAAGGCAAAGCGTACTTTGTGACCATCGGCGGCCGCGAACTCATGCTCCACACCACCAGCATGGCCAGTGGCATACTGTTGGTCCTGATGGGGCTATTGTTGGCGACGGGCAATCTGGCCACCATTGGTGAGTGGTCCCGCCAGTCAGTGTTGTCGGATTATTCGCTGCAATTCGAAAGTTGGTTGCAGAGCCTGATTACAGGACGATGATGCAATGACACCAAAAAAACACGCGGCAGGCGCGGTGGTCTTTCGTCGCACGCCCGAAGGCCCGCGCTTCTTGGTCATTTATGACGCATACGGGCATTGGACCTTCCCCAAAGGGCACCTCGAAGCAGACGAAGCGAGCGCCGCTGCGGCCCGGCGCGAGGTCGCCGAGGAGACGGGTGTCAACGGGCACCTCGGACCGCTGGTCCACTCGATTTTTTACCAGGTCGTCAAAAAGGGCGTCACCTACGACAAACAGGTCGATTGGTACCTGCTCGAGGCCGACACCGATAGGGTCGTCCTGCAGGCCGAAGAAGGCATCACCGCCTATCAATGGGAGACCGCCGCCGAAGTCCAGGCGCTCCTCGGGTACCCGCAACTCGACGTGGTGTTCGCCAAAACGCGTGCCATCCTCGGGGTCTAACATATATTCACAAGGAGCTCGCATGCAAGCGGCGTATTTCGTCGAACGAGTTTACGCGTATCCGCTCGAAAAACTCTGGCAGGCGTGGACCCAAGCCGCCGCCCTGCAATCGTGGTATCACGGGGTCGATCACCGTTGCGTGCCAAACTCTGTGACCGAAGACGCGGCAGTCGGCGCGATTTGGTCCGTCGGGATTGATGTGCCGCAATACAACATCCAAGTCTTTTTCTACGGCACATACACGACGGTCACACCACAGACGCAACTGGTGCACACGATGCACTACACCGAAATGGCCGAAGAATTCGCCAATAAGGACATGAGCACACCCGCCCACCGCGTCGTCATCGACTTCGAACAACGCCTCGACGGCACTTGGGTGCGCTTCGCCCAGTATGGCGACATGCCCGCCGATCAAGTGCCGCTCGCCACCGCTGGCATGCAAAGTTACTTCGATTCGCTCCAGAATTATCTCGATCAATAGCGCCCGGGGTTGATTGAGCGGGGGGGTTTGAGCAGGGTTTATTGCAATAAACCCTGCTCTATTTTTTTTCGATTTTTTCTGTGAAATGCGTATTCCATTACCGGGCCAGGCGTTCGCGGATTTTGGTGTAGATGAGCTGATACGCCATCAAGACCGGGGTAATGCGAAACTGCCACGCAACGCCCAGGTAGACGGCCACCGCAACTACCGAGAGTATGCCCACCTGCACGACCATGGGCCACGTATCGGCACCGACCAACGTACTCGCGCCGCTGACCAGCGCCCAGCTGATGGCTCCGGCCATGGCACACAACGCGATCGTCTGTGCCAATCCCAACCCGCGTAGATCGAACAGCCGATGCGCAAGGACGGCCATCAAAAGCATGTGGGTAATCCATTGGAACGAGTTGGCAAATGCCAGTGTTTGGGCGCTGGGTCCAAAGAACGCCAGCCCGATGACCACCCCGATGCCGTACCCGCCGATTGCGGCGCCTTGGACCAGGTTCGGTGCAAGGGTCCGGCCACGTGCGTAGTAGGCATAGAGCAAAATCTGATCGATGGCCGCGGCCGGCAATCCGGGGATATACCATTTGAGGGTATCGGCGACTGCAAGCGTATCGGCTGCATCAAACGCATTGCGTTGCAGAATCAACCCGGTCAACGGGATACGTACCAGCCACAGAATAACCGCCGCCGGCACAATCAGCGCCACCACCACCGTCAACGCCTGGGCCACGGTTGTGCGGAACGCAGCGCGGTCGGCATCGTCACGCAAGCGCGCCAATGTAGGCAAGATCGCCGTCGACAGCGCTGCCGCTACCAATCCCAACGGGAACTGGATGAGGGTTGTGGCATAGCGCATCGTGGGCAAGACATCTGCGCCGTAACTGCTCCCCAGGCGCCGATCGATGACCGTGCCGATAGCCGAAAAACCCATCCCCAACGCAACCGGCGCATAGAGGCGGAGCATTTCGCGGATGGCAGGATTGCGCCAATCCGTGCGCCATTGGATGTGCATCGTCCGCAGACCCGATGCCTGCAGGGCAACTTGGGCCACCGCACCGACCACCATGCCTACCGCTAATGCGACCGGCCCCACGATGGGGGTAAACGCCAGCGCACCCACAATCAACCCAATGTTGAATACGCTCGTCACAAATGCGGGCAAGACGAACCGTTGCTGTGCCTGCAAAACGGCCGTCATCACGCCGGCGACGACCATACACGGCACCGCAAAGAGCATCCAACGCACCATCGTGGTGGTCAATGCTTGCATGGGTGCATCGAATCCGCCGGCTAACCATTGCACCATCTGCGGTGCAAACCAGACCATTGGCAACACCAGCCCGCTGACCACCACAATCATCAAGCTCAGCACCTGCGACACGAGGCGATCCCGCGCCTCGGGTTGGGCTGCGACACGGCTAAACACCGGCACCAATGCAGCACTGATCGCACCACTCAGCAATAAGTCGTACACGAGCGTGGGGATTGTTGCTGCCGCCGTGAACGCTGCGAGTTCGTCACCGCGACCATAGGTCGCTGCAAAAACCGCCTCACGGATAACTCCGATGAGGCGGCTGGTGATGTTCCCGACGGCGATGAGTACTGCCGCCATCGCGATGGTGCGTCCTTGTGTCTGCCCAGTGGTCACGCGGACCTCTTTCGTCCCTGATCAGGGAAGATATCTCATCGGGTCGACTGCCTTGCCGCCCACCTTGATCGTAAAGTGCAAATGTACACCCGTCGAATACCCGCCACCGGCAGCATCGTAGCTGCTCCCCATCAGACCAATGAAGTCGCCCATGTCGACGACATCGCCAGGCCGCACCGGTGGCTTTTTGAGCAAATGCCCGTACACAGACTGTACCCCGTTGCCGTGGTCGATTTTGACGCACCAGCCGTACCCACTACACCAACCGCCTTCGAAAACCCGGCCGTAGCGTGCAGAATATATGCCGGTTCCTGCTTTGTTGGCAAAATCGATACCGTTGTGGAACGAATAAAACGGTTTACTACGCCACCCGAACGGAGAAGTGAGCTGCCCGGTCGTCGGCCATACCCAGCGTGGCGGTGGATACGGGACGTTGTTGATGCTCGGCAAGCCTTCAATCAGCCCGTCTGACATCCCCAACAGCGACCCTTTGACCCAGCCGAGCTCGCCCGGTG
>JBFYTT010000170.1:0-5943 GCA_041300425.1 Roseiflexaceae bacterium | reverse complement strand
GGTTCGAGCCCACTATCGCCCACCATTTCCCCCTCGCTGTCGTTGACAGCGAGGGGGTTTCTTTTTCTATCTCGAGTCGTCGACACCGCTCTCTTCGCTCTATCGCTGGCATACCCCGCTTCGGCAGAGGCGCGTGCACACGGTATGATGGTATAAACCAACGATGTCGACCCGACAGAGGCACCTGATGCGCATACCTCCCATCACCCGCCGTTCTTTTCTGCGCATATCGACCGCCAGCATCCTCTTGGCAGGCTGTTCCGCAGCAGCGTCGACCGCGCCGGCAGTCCGCATCAAAGGTGCTGCTGCCGCAACAGTCGACGTACTGGTCATCGGTGCCGGTATGGCCGGGCTGGCTGCCGCCCGTGACCTTGTGGCTGGCGGCAAATCGGTGCGTATCCTCGAAGCGCGCGACAGCGTCGGCGGCCGCATTCGTACCCATCGTAGCTGGGGCAAGCCCATCGAACTCGGTGCACAGTGGATCGAAACCGCCACCGGCAACCCGCTCGTGGCCCTCGCCAAAAGCGCGGGTGTCACGACCGCCGCCGACCCCGAAAACGGCACCGAACGCTACATCGACACCCAAACACCCGAGCAACTCAGCGGCACCGCTGTCGACAATCTCTATACCCAAGCAGACGCAATTATCGCGAGCGCCCTCGATACTGCCGGTGGGACCGACAAATCTCTGCGTGCTGCCATCAACGCCGTCCCAGCCTACAAACGCCTCAATGTCGCCCAAAAACGTCGTGTCGAAAGCATGCTGGCCCAACTCATCGACGACGACGACGCGGTCGAAGCAGAGCTCCTGTCGCTCAATAACTACGACGAGGGAATCGATGCCTACCGCGGCGGTAACCTGTTTGTCAATAATGGCTATGTGGGGATTCCGCAGTTTTTGGCGAAAAATCTAACCATTGAGTACAACATCACGGTGACTCGCATCGCCACCGACAGCACCGGTGTGACCGTTACTGCTGGGTCCAAAACATGGCGGGCAGGTGCAGTCGTCGTGACGGTCCCACTCGGGATCCTCAAAGCCAACCGCATCACCTTTAGCCCTGCATTGCCCGCAGCCTACACCAACGCCATCAAACAACTCGCGATGGGCGTACTCAACAAATGCGTGCTGCGCTACGACACGGCGTTTTGGGGCACCGCGACCGACACCTTCACCATCGCTGGTAGCGACCCGCACGCGTTTTATCAATTCATCCCGCTGAACAAACCCGTCGGCATCCCAGCGCTCGTCGCATTCAATGCCGGCAGTCGTGCCCGAGCGCTCGAGGCCAAGAGCGATGCGCAGCTCCAGGCCCAGATGGCAGCACTGGTCAACAAGGCATTCGGTGTCACCAAAACGCCCACCGCTATCATCGCGACGCGCTGGGGACTCGACCCGCACAGCCTCGGGGCGTACTCGTACATCCCTGTCGGCGGTTCGATCCAGGCACGCCGGACACTCGCAAAACCCGTCAATGCACGCTTGGTTTTTGCGGGTGAAGCGTACACCGAGCGCGATGCATCGACGGTGCACGGCGCATACAACAGCGGCAAAGCAGCTGCCAAAGCACTGCTCCGTTGAGTTCCGCATATCGTATTGCGTCACACGCCACAGTGGTCTACACTCGTTGTATATGACGAAAGGATGCCCATGTACCTGTCACCGACCTTCGACACCGCCCTCACCTATGCCACCCACATCCATGCCCATCAACAGCGCAAATCGACTGAGATTCCCTACATTACGCATTTGCTCGGGGTGCTGAGCATAGCGCTCGAGTACGGTGCGACCGAAACCGAGGCGATCGGAGCGCTCTTGCACGACGCCGGCGAAGACGCCGGAGGAGCCGGCCGTATCGCCGACATCACGCTCCGATTCGGCGCCGAAGTTGCGGCAATCGTCGCTGGCTGTAGCGACACACTCGAAGAACACAAACCCGATTGGCGCACCCGCAAAGAAGCCTACATCGCACATCTGAGCCACACCACACCGTCGATTCGCTTCGTGTCGTGTGCAGACAAACTCCACAACGCACGTGCCATTCTGCGCGACCACTATCGCATCGGTGATCAGGTTTTTGAACGATTCACCGCCAGCAAAGCAGAGACACTCTGGTACTACCGTGCCTTGACCACTGCGTTCCAACAGGCGCAACCCAGCGGCGGTGCACGCGAATTGGTCGAGGAACTCGATCGCACCGTCTCGATCCTCGAACAGCGCGGACAAGTTGCCAACGGGTGATTGTGTCTCGTTGGACGGTACAGTACGATATGCTACGATACAGCGAGTACCAATCCTCTGGTGTCTGTGTTGACACCGCACCCTCACAGTGGAGGCACCCAAATGAGTACACGGACCGTCCCGATGCGCGCCGTCCCAGGCTATTTTTCGAGCACTGATGGCATCCACATTGCCATTCAAACCGGTGCCGATGCGAGCGACGAAGATCTGCAGTTCTTCCAACAACTCGGGGTCGAATGGGCCATGGTGGGCATTAATCAGCCGCATCAACACACCCTCGAGTTCTACAAGGGGTTGGTCAAGCGCTTCGATGCGTATGGGATGAAAATCTACCGCATCACCAATCTCGGCGTGCACAACTCCCCCGAAATGACCTTAAACCTCCCAGGCCGTGATGCCAAAATCGAAGAGTTCAAAACCTTCATTCGCAACATCGGTGCAGCGGGTATCAAGTACAACACCTACGCGCATATGGGCAACGGCATCTGGACGACAGGGCATGTGCCTGGTCGTGGCGGCATGAGCTCGCGTATGCTCGACATCACCAATGCCAAAGGCTATTGGGATGGCAAAGTGTACGAAGGCGACCTCACCCATGGCCGGCTCTATACCGAAGACGAACTGTGGGACAACTACAGCTACATGATTCGCCAGATTGCCCCGGTCGCCGAAGAAGCCGGCGTCTACATCGGCATCCACCCCGATGACCCGCCGGTGTACGCGCTCGGCGGCATCCCACGTTGCATGTTCGGCAACTTCGAGGGCTACAAAAAAGCCATGGAAATCGCCAATAGTCCAAATATTGGAGTTTGTTTGTGCATCGGGTGTTGGCTCGAAGGGGGCGAAATCGGGATGGGCTCGAGTGTCATCGAAGCCATCAATCACTTTGCCAGCAAAAACCAACTCTTCAAAGTCCACTTCCGCAATGTAACCAATGCGATGCCCGAACCGTGGGTCGAGACGCTCATCGACAACGGCTACCAAAACATGTACGACGTGATGAAAGCCCTACGTGCGGTTAACTTCGACGGCTGCATCATCCCCGATCACATCCCCGCGTTCGTCGGCGGACCCAAGGTCGGCACCGCCTACTCGATTGCCTACATGCGCGCCCTCATCCAAGCAGCAAACCAGGAACACTAAGGCAGAATCAGGTTTCAGGCTTCACAACGATACATCCCTGCAGAAGCGTTGCTTCTGCAGGGATTCTTTTCGATTGACTTGGTAGTGTGTCGAGCGGGCCTTTTTGCAAAATGCCCCACTCGAACTTGACACCGAAACCCACCTGTAACCTGTAACCTGTAACCTCTTACGGGGTCCAGATGGTGCCGTCTGGCCAGCGTGACTGGGTCCATTCGACGACTTTGTTCTCGGCGGGGTACTTGGCGGCTTTGACTTCGTCGAAGTCGACACCCCAGCCCGGCTTGTCGTTGACGTACACGTAGCCGCCGTGGACTTCGGGGCAACCGGGGAAGACTTCGTACAAGTTGGGGCCGAAGTGGATGACTTCTTGGATGCCGAAGTTGCGGCTCGACAGGTCCAAATGCACATTGGCTGCATGGCCGATCGGCGACACGTCGCCAGGTCCGTGCCAGGCAGTGCGAATCCCGAATTGTTCGGCAAACGCTGCCAATTTGCGCGCTGGGGTGACGCCACCGATGGCCGATACATGCGATCGGATGTAGTCGATCAGTTGTTCGCTGATCAACGTCTTCCACTCGGCCGCGTTCACGTGCAATTCGCCCATGGCAATGGGGGTCGCACACTGCTCACGGATACGGCGGAACCATTCGAGTTGATCCGGGGCGAGAGGGTCTTCCAAGAAGAACAAGCGATACGGCTCGACCGCTTTGGCCATACGCACAGCGTCAATGGGTGCAATGCGCTCGTGGATGTCGTGCAGCAAGAACAAATCGAAGCCGATTTTCGACCGAATGTAGTCGAACATCCCGGGGATCGACCGTGCATACACATCGGGCTGGTAGTATGCACCGGGGAAGGTCGACTCGAGGTTATCCATGGTCCGCATCCGATGCGTGGCTTGCGGTGCTTCTTTGGAGGGTGCCGCGTTGCCGCTGTTGATGTCTTGGATGCGACCACCATAGCCGCCCATCTGACAGCGCACAGCTAATGCGCCGCCTTCTTTGTACTTGATGACATTCTCGAGGACTTCTTGGGGATCGCGGCCATCGGCATGGCGATAGACCATCGCACCCTCACGGCATTTGCCGCCCCAGAGCTGATAGACCGGCATGTTGGCGATTTTGCCCTTGATGTCCCACAGTGCCATGTCGACACCGCTGACGGCGTTGTTCAGCACGGGGCCGTTGCGCCAGTATGAGTTGACCATCATCATCTGCCACATGTCTTCGCTGTTGCGCGGATCACGGCCGATGAGCAGTGGCTCGAGGTAGTCCTCGACGGCTTTGACCACCAAGGTGGCCCGTTGGGTAAATGTGGCACAGCCGTAGCCGACCAATCCATCCTGGTCTGTTTCGACCTTGACGACCACAATCCCGATACCATCGGGTGCCGTCAAAAATGCTTTCACGCGGGTGATTTTCATGTCACGTGTTCCCTTTGTGTGCACAGTCGCTGTGCACATCGTTCGTTTAGCTCCAGAGTCGATCCCAGCTGCCGGACGTATCCCATTCGGGGGTTGGTTCGAAGAAGCCGCTGCCCTTGACGAGGTGCTCTTTGACCACCTCGAGGTTCACCTCGAAGCCCAAGCCCGGGGTATTGGGCACTTCGATGTAGCCGTTTTGAATGACCGGGCCCGTCCGCCCGGTAATGGTGATGAAGTCGCTCCAGAACGGCTCTTCGGAGAAGTGATGTTCCAGTGCGATGAAGTTCTCGGTGGCTGCTGCGCAGTGGACGCTGGCCATCGTGCTGATCGGTGTACCGGCCATGTGCAAGGCCATCGAGATGCCCCGCTCGGCGGCATAATCGCCGATGCGTTTGGTCTCTACGATGCCGCCGCTGGTGGCCATATCGGGGTGAATGATATTGACACCACGGGCGTCGATGAGGGGTTTGAAGCCATCCAATGCGTAGATATCTTCACCCGTGCAGACCGGCGTGTGCAACTCGCGCTCGAGCTGGACCCACTGGTCGGTGAACTGCCAGGGCACCAGGTCCTCGAGCCATGCCAGGTTATATGGCTCGAGTGCTTTGCCGAGGCGGATGCAGTCGTCGATGCCGATATGACCGAAGTGGTCTGCAGCAATCGGCACTTCGTAGCCGACGGTCTCGCGCACTTGGGCGACGTACTCGACAATCATGTCGAGCCCCTTGGGGGTGATGCGCACATGGGTGAACGGGTGTTGCAACGTGTGCAGGTTGAGCATCTTGTCGAAGTGGGTACGGTCGCCCGTGGGCAACATCCCCGCAGGGTAGGTCAATGCGCCGGGCACACCGATGAGCGGCTGGATACCGACATCCATTTTGAGCATCGTGAAGCCCCACGAGATGCGCTCCTGGAGTTGTTTGCCCATCGAAACGCCATCGGGTTCGTTGGGGGTGTCGCAGTACATACGTACCCGGTCGCGGTGTTGCCCACCAGCCAACGCGTAGGCGGGGACCCCGTATGCCTTGCCGGCCAGGTCCATGATGGCCATTTCGACACCCGACACACCGCCGCCTTGACGACCGTGGTGACCGAATTGCTTGATTTTGCGGAACAAGCGATCGATGTTACATGG
>JBFYTT010000062.1:0-4110 GCA_041300425.1 Roseiflexaceae bacterium | reverse complement strand
TTCCGCCGTACCAATCCGCTCCCCTATGCCACGGATTACACCATTCTCGAGGGTGTGCGCGGCCAAGGTCACTACGTCGGTACCTACATGGCCTGGGGCGTCAATAACTCTGGCTGGTGGGGCGAAGGCGAAATCAAGTTCTTCATGGACGGCGACACGCAGTACCCCACCATCTGTGGCACCGGCACCGAAGACTACTTTTGTGGCTCGTACAACTTCGATCTCGGTCCTACCAATGGTGGCTACCGTGAATTCACCACTCCGTATGCAGGCCTTTCACAAGTGCTCCGCCCCGATGGCACCTATCAGTCCCAGACACGCTTTGGGATGTATCGTTGGCATATCATGGACCCCATCCGCTTCCAACAAGATCTGCGTGTCACCATCCAAGCACTGGGTTGGCGCAGCGATGGCCGGTATTTGCCCCTCCAAGACGACATCGCCTCGGTGGCATACTGGTATCAAACACTCCCGACCGCACCGTTCCCTGCGCTGCCCGATCGTGACTATTTAGAAATTATCTAATATGCAACGCATCGCACTGACGACTTGGAGCATTCACCCATATCTAAGCGACGGCACTCTGGCACTGGTTGACGTCCCTGCCAGGGCCAAAGCAGCAGACATTGCAACACTCGAAATCTGCCACTTCCACATCACCGATACATCGCCAGCGGCAATTGCAGCGCTACGTACCGCGGCTGCGGCTGCCGAAATCGAGATTTTCAGCATCCTCATCGATGCGTACGACATCAGTCAAGCCGACGATACGCTCCGTGAACAAGACATTACCCATGTTGCCCAGTGGATCGACACAGCCGCTGCCCTCGGGGCAAGCCATGTGCGGGTCATCGGCGGCGAAGCCCCTGCCGATGACGTCGCGGCCTTACGTCGTTCGATTACGGCACTCATTCGACTGCAGGCACATGGGAATGCCCGCGGAGTCACTGTCCTGAGCGAAAACTTCAAATCCCTCGCCGCGACGCCCGCAAACTGGATAGCGATTCACACGGCCTTGGGGCATGGTGGATGCGCTGACATCGGCAACTTTCCAGCGCAAACCCGCGTGAGCGACTTCGCGCAGGTGGTTGCACAAGCGGCATCCATCCATGTCAAAGCCTCGTACGACGACGCTGGCACCATCCTCCCCGATCAGGTCCAACAGTGTCTCGCTGCGGCACGGGCAGCGGACTTTGCGGGGCCAACCACACTCGTCTACGACCGCCCAGGCGACCGTTGGCAAGGAATTGCCGTCTTGCATGCTATCGTCCGACAGGCATTCGCCTAAGCATCCAACTCAGGACCATGAGGATCCAACATATGGTAAGTTGTGACGCCGGGATGTCGCCCACACGTGGCCAGGTCATTGTGAACAACCGCAACGTGAGTTTTCTGCGCTGGGGCGATGCAGCGCGCCACGTTGTCCTTTTGCACGGTATCACGAGTAGCGCCCGGAGCTGGTGGCGCGTCGCACCTGTCCTCGCAAACAGCGGCTTCTGCGTCACTGCGTTCGATATGCCGGGGCACGGTGAAAGCAGTAGCCTCGCCACCCATGACATCGCATCAGTCGCGGTGCATATCGGTGCTGCCTGCACTGCGCTGGGGATTCAGCCGCACACCATGATCGGTCATTCGTGGGGAGGAGCGGTCTGTATCAGCGCCGCCACAGCGATGCAACCACAACAACGCATCTTGATCGACCCGTTAGTCGCACTCGATGCCACATGGGGTGCACAGGTCGTCGAACGCTTCAGCGAGGGGATTGGGCAAGCAATGCATCAAACCACCCCGTGGCTCAGCGCGCGCAACAAACTCTGGCATCGCTGCGATGTCCAATGGAAGGCCGAAGCGCTCCAACAATGCCGGCGCGATGCAGTCGAAGGCTTGTTCCTGCATACTGGGAGCTGGCAACTCGTCGACGAACTCGCCGCAGTACAGACGCCTACGTTGTGTCTCGTGGCGAGTGCCGATACGACCGTCATCAGCCCTACCCACCAAGCGATGCTTGCAGCAATGCTCCCTTTGCAGGGCGGCCAATACCGCCAAATCGACGGCACCGATCACAATATGCACCGTGCAGGCTTCGATTTGACCATGCCTGTCCTGCACAGTTGGATTACACAGGAGCGGGTATGAACACAGCCACACCCGACACTGCGCTACGCGGAGATACTGCACGCCTACGCCTTAGCACTGCAGGGTACAAACTCACTACCCCACGCATCGCAATTATCGATGCGGCGTGCGCGTACCAAGGGTCCTTCAGCGCTGCCCAACTCGATGCCACTCTACGCGAACACGGTCATCCCCTCGGGGATGCAAGCTTGTTCCGCACCCTCAAACTGTTCACCGACATCGGTGTCATGCAACGTATCCATGGCATTGATGATTGCCATCGGTATATCTTGAGCAGCCAACACCATGCCCACCGCGTCGTCTGTACAATCTGTGGCGAGATAGCCGAATTCGCCGAATGCGGGCTCGATTCGATGATACGTACCCTTGAGGGTCAGACCGGCTATCACATCGTCGACCATTTACTCGAGCTCTTCGGGGTCTGCCCGCGCTGTCATCGTGCCCAAACCGCCAGCTAAGCAAGGATGTGCCATGCACTACCACACCATCATCGTCGGCCTCGGTGGGATGGGGAGCGCCGCTGCATACCATCTCGCAGCCCGTGGCGAAAAAGTCCTCGGACTCGAACGCTTCACCCCCGCACATCGCAATGGATCGAGTCACGGTCACTCACGCATCATCCGCCAAGCCTACTTCGAACACCCCTCGTATGTCCCGCTGCTCAAACGAGCTTTTTCGCATTGGGATGACCTCGCACGCCAAGCCGACGAGGATCTTTTGCACCTCACCGGCGGCCTCAACCTGGGTCTGCCCGATAGCGATGTGATTACCGGTACCCTGGCCAGTGTCCGTGCCCATGACCTCCCACACGAATACCTGACCGCGGCCGAGATCCGCCATCGGTACCCTGCATTCACCCCAGGCGACGATATCGTCGGGGTATTCGAACGCAACGCCGGCTATGTCGTCCCCGAGGCCGCGGTGCGCACGCATCTGCGCCTGGCCGCCCAACACAGCGCCACCCTGCGCTACAACGAGGTCGTGCAATCGTGGCAGGCCACCGATAGCGGGGTCACCGTCACCACCGACCAGCGCACCTACACTGCCGATCACCTCATCCTGTCACCCGGTGCCTGGGCTCCTGAGCTTATGCGCGACCTCGGACTACCACTCCGCGTCGAACGCCGTGTGCTCCTCTGGTTTGAACCCATCGGTGGCGAAGCTCCCTTCCACGAGGCCAACTTTCCTGTGTATATATGGGACTGCGGCGAAGGGGTGTCGTTCTATGGCTTCCCCAAACAGCCCGGCACACCCGGCATCAAGGTAGCCATCCATACCGTCGGCCAGCAGTGCGCGCCTGACACCATCAATCGTGCCCTGAGTGAGCACGATGTCGCATCACTCCAAGACTTGGTGCGCGATCGGGTACCGGCGCTCCTCGGCCCGATGCGTGACTATGCGACCTGCATGTACACGTTGACCCCGGACGAGCATTTTGTCATCGCCAAACATCCCGAACATCCGCAGGTCGTGCTTGCGTCGCCCTGCTCCGGCCATGGGTTCAAGTTCACCCCGGTTATCGGTGAGGTGCTTGCCGACCTCGCCATGCATGGCCGCACCAATCACGACATCTCGCTCTTTTCGTTGCGCTTTTAGCTGAGGACCGCCATGCCGCCACTGACGTCAACCGCTGTCCATGACCTGCGCTTGCGCACAGCCGCTGCCCTTGCAGCCGCCGGGATTATCGTGACCCCCGCCGAACAAGCCAGCATCGAAATCGCCGACTGCGGCCTCGGCGACATCCTGACGACCGGGTTGCAGCTCATCACCTACATCAATACCGACCGCTGCTGCGCCAAAGAGCTCGTCCTCTTTGCACATCAGACATTCCCCGAGCACCGGCATCCGCCGGTGGGGGATGACCCCGGCAAAGAAGAGACCTTTCGCTGTCGGCAGGGCACCCTCTACCTCTATGTCGAGGGTACGCCGACCGGCACTCCCAAGGCCACGCCTCCTGCTCCACGACGGCCGTTT
>JBFYTT010000145.1:0-3880 GCA_041300425.1 Roseiflexaceae bacterium | reverse complement strand
TGACCGGCGCGGCATCATCGATCTGCTGGATGAGACGGATTATGTGATTTTGAGTAGTGCGCGCGCGCAGGCGGTCATCCGTGCGATGCCGGCCCGGTTCCCCATCATGGAGCGCTATTACCGTGCACTGGCGGACGGTTCACTCGGCTTTGTGCCGGTGCTCCAGGCGGCGCGCTGGCCACACATCGGGCCATGGCAGTGGGATACGCGTCGCGCCGAAGAAGCGTTTTCGGTCTATGACCACCCGCAGGTCGTCATCTATGCCAAAACCGCCCTGTACAGCCACGCCCGCACCGTCGCCCTGCTGACCGACCCGCCGCTCTGGAGCAGTGTGGCCGCGGTCGACACCCGCACCTACCGCGCGTGGCCGCACCTCGGTGCCGTGGCGACGGCCGATTGGCAGCGCTGGCGCACACAACCACTGCCGACACGCATGCCCATCTGGATCACGACCCTGTGCGCCATCGCACTGGGAGTCCTCGCTGTGCGGCGCTGGTCGCTGCAGTGGGTGGCTGGTGTCAGCGCAGGAACCGCGCTCATCTGCCTCGTGCTGTGGCGTGTCGAAGCGCCGCCGGTTGTGCATCAGATTGCAGTTCTCATCCGGAGCGGCGCGGATCAACCGCTCGACCCGTGGCTGGCCGGTCATCTGCGCCCGGTAGGGGTGATGGGTTGGCAGGGGATGGCCGTGCTGGGGCAGTATTTGGGGCTGGCGGCCCCATGGGTGCTGGCACTCTCGGGCGCGACTGCCGCCACGCTCTGCGCTGCCGCATGGAGCAGTGGGGGTAACCGATGGCGTGTGGGGGCAGCGCTGGTAATCCCCGTGGCGCTGGCATTGGCGGTCCAGTCGCTGGGGGTGTGGCGCGCAGGGATGACGCCGTGGCTGTTGGTATGTAGTGTGGTGGGGATTGTCTACGCAGGGGCATTGCGCCGTCCTGATGCGCTCGCACCGGTGCGACGGTGGCTGCGGTGGGGAATAATCCCCGGGCTGGTCATTGCCGTTGCCGTGGTCCGCACACACAGCTGGCATTGGCCCACTCAGGCACCGTATATCTGGCTCCTGGTCTGTTGGCCGTTGCTGGTGGGCATCGGCATGCAGGCGCTGGTTGTCTGGCGTGCTGCCCCTGCGCAACGCGGCGTGTTGGCGGCACTGCTGGTGACGAGTACAGGGGTGTTGGGCGCTGCCATCGGTGCGGATCTGCAACTCTGGCTCGTGCTGGTCCCCGTACTGGCGACGACGGGTTGGCTGTTGCGCCACGGGTTATCACCCGCCTGGGGGTGGGCGATGGCTGTGGCTCTCGTATGGGCCGCGGCCGACCCACGATTGCAGGCACTGCTGTTGCCGTGGTTGGCTGCCGCCGCGCTCTGGTGGGGCCTCAGTCGCGCCGGACCGCGTCTGCACCAAGCCCTGGTGGGCGGCGCGCTGGTGGTCGTCATCGTGGTGCTGGTCGGTGTGCAACCGGCCGGCGCCGACCCGCGCGTCGCTCGGGCGCTGGCGGCGTTGGCCGATACACGACATGGATTGGTGGTGGTAGCCGGCGCCGACGATGCATTGACCGATGCTGTCGCCCGCCGACTGGGGTTGGTGCACTACAGCGGGACCGCCCCGATCGCGCAGACTCCTGCTGTCTACGGCTGGCAACAGCTGCGCATTGCGCGGCGTGGGCAGATTACCCGGGTACGTGCTGGCCAACAGGAGCCGTGTGCAGTAGCGGGGCTCGATATCTGGGTGGCAGCAGATGGGGCGGTGCAGATCTGTACCGTTGCCGCACCGCTGCCCACGCGCCCTTAACAAACGCCCCCCGTCTGCACTGCAGACGGGGGGCGGAACAGACAGGGGTTATTTGGCGACGGCTACCGACGAACCACCTTTGGCGGCCGAGAGTTGGATTGCGTCCCACAGGCGGGCCATGCGCAAGCCGACCTCGGGTGGGCAGGGGTTGGCCGCGCCGGCACGCACGCCGAGGAACTGCTCCCACACACCCAACGACGCCGGCGTGACCACCGGCGTGACCGGCGTGCCGCCCTTGTGCTGGATAGCTAAGCTTTCGCCCCAGACGCCGGTATAGAGAATGCCCTTGTCGCCAAAGACACGGATGTCGGATTCGCACGACTCCATTGCCTCGCCACAGCCGTGGAGCGAGACGAGGATGCCGGATTTGAGGCGGGCAATCACCACACCCAGGGTCTCGACCGGGCGGCCTTGATTGTCGAGGTAGGCGGCCACTTCGGCCACATCCTCGCCGGCCAAATCGACGGTGGTGTTGAGCAAATGTGCGCCGGTGTCGAACAAAAAACCACCGCCGGCCATGGCTGGGATCTGGCGCCAGGTGTTGACGGTGTTGACCCCCCAGTTCTGCCAGACCACGCCGCTGATGGTCTTGATGGTGCCGATGTCGCCGTTGCGGAGCATGGTTGCCGCAGTGCGTACATTGGGCGATAGACTGCCGGGGAACGCCACCACCAGCAACTTGCCGGATTTGTCGCGTGCTGCGATGAGGCTCTCGGCCTCGCGGCCGGTCATCACCATGGGTTTTTCGAGGAGCACGTCGATGCCGGCCTCGAGGCAGGCTTTAGTCTGATCATGGTGGAACACATGCGGCGTGATGATGAAGGCCGCATCGATGTTGCCCTTCTGATCGCTGAGCAATTTGGCCAAATCGGGCTGGTTCGGCGGCACGGGCACGCCGGCTTCGTCGAACAGCGCGGCGGTTTCTTCGTAGGCCTGCGCCGACGGCTCACACACATGACTGATGGTCGTGGTGGCCTGCATTTTGAGCATGTTGCGGATGTGATGGCGAGCCATGCCGCCGCAGCCAATCATGACGGTTCGCGTTTTGGACATCGTTGTCTCCTCTGGTGGTGCGTATCGTGCCTGCATTGTACCAGCGCTTTAGCCACGCCCGACAAACGGCATGTTGGTCGCCATAATGGTCTGGAACAACACATTGGCACTCAGCGGCAGTTCGGCCATGTGTACAATCGCGGTGCCGACGTGGCTGACGTCCATCAGCGGCTCGGCGACCACCGCACCATGTGCCTGCATGATGCCGCTCCCCATGCGTTCGGCCATTTCGGTCGCCGCGTTACCGATGTCGATTTGGCCGACGGCGATGCGGTAGGCGCGGCCGTCGAGGGCTGCCGTTTTGGTCAAGCCGGTGACCGCATGCTTGGTCGCGGTATACGCAATCGAGTGCGGTCGGGGTGTCGTCGCCGATATCGACCCGTTGTTGATGATGCGCCCACCCTGCGGGGTTTGTGCCTTCATGATGCGGAACGCCTGCTGTAGACAGTAGAACATTCCGTTCAGATTGACCTCGACCGTGGCCTTCCAATCGTCGATGTCGAGCTCGTCGATGGGCACGGCTGGCGCACCGCGACCGGCGTTGTTGAACAACAAATCCACCCGTCCATACTGCGCGACCGCTGCGTCGAACAGCGCCCGCACCTGGACCGGCTTGGTCACATCGGTGGGCACCACCAGCATCTGCGCGGGATCGGCGGCGTCGCGGGCGACCGCATGCAGTCGGTCGGCATTGCGACCGGCGAGCACGACGTTCCACCCCGCGGCACACAACGCCAGACTGGCAGCCCGACCGATGCCGCTGCCGGCACCCGTCACAATGGCGGTTTTTGGGGTCTGCATGGGCAGTACCTTTCTCGTTGACGATGGCATGATGATGAGAAAACCAAAGGGTCGGAGGCTTGGGAAGCGTCACCAGACGTACACGAACGGGCCGGTTGGGGTGGTGTGTGCGGCCATGTGACGCAAATCCCCCGGTTGCCCGGACGTGGGCAAGCCGGGGGATGCAACGACCGCGTCGCGTTATGTGGCCATCGGTTTGCGCACAATAAAGAAGTAATACGGGGCGTCGGCGGGTGC
>JBFYTT010000144.1:0-5071 GCA_041300425.1 Roseiflexaceae bacterium | reverse complement strand
GCGGTACCAACAGCTCGGGCTCGATGGGCAGTTGCTGCATGCTCAGAAAGAGCAACGCGACACGCACCACGTCGTCGTGGCTGTCGCGGAGCGCACGCCGGCAGGCACTCAGTGCCTCGTCAGCCCCCCAGCTACACACCGCACTCAATGCCGCAATTCGCACCTCGCGATCGCGGTGGAGCATGCCGGCGCGCACATCGTCGTCGGGCCCACTGTGGGTGCGCTGCCAACAGCGGATCGCAGCGCTCCGCACCGCCGCACTCGGCGACGATAGTGCAATACGGACATCCGCGCGGATGTCCGTCTGTTGCATTGATTCAGCTGTTACCGCATGGAGCGCTGCGATGCGGACTGAGTCGTCATTCGACTGGAGTGCTGTAACAGCAGGATCCATCTAGCAACTCCGCACCGGTAAGTATATATGCCGCAACACCGCACATCCGATAACATGATGCTCCGGGTTGGTATAGTAGTGGACCCCCATCGCCCCGACCGAGTACGCCACCATGCTTGCAATCCGATCGACACTCATGCGCGAAGCCTGTGCGGTCTCCCACTGTGGAACTGCATCAGACCATAGCTCCGGACATTCGGTCACCCGAAAAACCGGCTGTGCGAACTCGCGCAACCCTGTGTCGCTCGCCCAAACAGCACACTGTGCCTGCGGGATAGAATGGATCCGATCTATTGCCGGATTGGCCCAGGCCCACAACCACGTGCCGTTGTCTGCACAGTACGAACCGATCATGCTGAACGATGCAATAGCCGTAATGACTCCGTCGCGACGATACGTCACGACGCCGTCGTCTTGCGACAACGACCAGTCACATTGCGATAACCGATAGACCCCCTCCAAAACATTCTGGCGGCCTCGTAACCACTGTTGGTATTCGGTGAACACGTTCCCCACATGGACGGTCGTCTGTCGCATAGACACTCCTTTGTTCAGATTCCTATTTCTAGTATATGGATTCATTCGACCACAAATGTGCTTTTTTCTAGCGAATAATTAGATGCATCTGCGTTGTGTCGCTACACACACGACCGTGCGTGAATCACAGGTAAAATACGTTCACGATTCACTCTGTACGAGACATCTCGATGGTTTTTGCGTCGCCGTTGTTTTTGAGCATCTTCATGCCGATACTGTGTATCTGCTACGCGTGCGCACCACTGCGCGTGCGCAATGCGGTATTGTTGTTGGCCTGTGTGGTGTTCTATGGAGCGGGAGCGGGTGAGTTCTTTTTTTTGCTGCTTGGGTTGACCGGCATCACCGTTGGGCTGGGTCGTTTTGCATATCAGAACCGATTGGTGAGTGCTGTTGCTATCATACTCAATCTCGCGCCGCTGGTGTATTACAAATACAGTACGTTTCTCGGGCACATCATCCTGGACATCCAAGGTATCGCCTATGATCCGCTCGCCAAAGGGCTGTTGCCGCTCGGGATATCGTTTTATACGTTCCATGCGATTTCGTACATCGTCGATGTCTACACAGGGCGGATTGCGGCCGACCAGCGTGGGTTTCGGTATGCGCTGTATCTCTTTTTGTTCCCTCATTTAATTGCCGGGCCAATCGTGCGCTACCGCGAAATCGAGCGCCAGTTCGCTGATACGGCACGGGCGATACGGGTCGCGAGTGTCAGTAGCGGGATGCAGATATTTTTGATTGGCCTCTCCAAAAAGCTCCTCATCGGCGACTACGCCGCCGGGATCGCCGATCGGGTGTTTGGTCAAACTGTGCCGCTGACCATGGCGACTGCGTGGATCGGCGTGTTTGCCTATACGATGCAGATATACTTCGACTTTTCGGGGTACAGCGATATGGCGATGGGATTGGCCAAAATGTTTGGCTTCCGGTTCCCACGCAACTTCCGGCGGCCCTACAGCGCCCAGAGTATGACCGATTTTTGGCGGCGCTGGCACATCAGCCTATCGCGTTGGCTGCGAGATTATGTCTATATCCCATTGGGGGGCAATCGTCACGGGACAGCCCGCACCTACCTGAATCTATGGTTGATTTTTTTCGTGTGTGGGTTGTGGCACGGGGCCAACTACACCTTTGTGGTGTGGGGCATCGGTCATGGGATCTTGATGGTGGTCGAGCGGTTGGGCTGGTGGCGACCACGCGGGTGGTGGGGCCAGCTGGCCACATTTGGCTGGGTGATGCTCTTGTGGGTCCCGTTCCGCGCCGACAGCATGGCCGCCACGCTCGATCTCTGGAGTGCCATGGTAGGGCTTGGGAGTAGCCTCGCCGATCGGTACACCGTGACCTTCCTCGATCCGCGCAGCCTGGTGATCTTGACCTGCGCAGGCCTGATTACCATGATGCCGCAGCGTTGGCTCCAACAGATCCATGGCTGGTTCCACCAACGCCAGACCCTGCGCGCCGGGGGGCTAGCGCTCCTGGCAGTGTTGGCGCTGATGCAGTTAATCAGCCAAGGGTTCACGCCGTTCATTTATGCGAATTTTTAGCAGGTGCAGAGGATACTCGCCATGCGCATTCGACCGATCGTGCACGCCATCCTGGTACTCCTCTGTGTCACGGCGACACTGGGCTGGGCGGTCGTGTCGTTGCGTGCGAGCGCGCAGCGGAGCGTGACGGTCGAAGCGCTCACCCGCGCGGTTAACAAATACGTCACTGCGATTGACACCACGCCGCGTGGGATCCGCTATCGCTGGGTACCGAGTGATGTTGCCGTCACCATCCCGGCACCCGATGCCCTAGGGGTGGTGACACTAACCACGTGGTTTTGGCCTGAGAGTCGCGACACCCGGCTGACCATTGATGGCCACGACATTGCAATCGCGCCGGCACTGGCTGCCGTCCCGCGACACTACCTGCTGTTGGCTGACACCGGGCCATGGTCGTCGCAGTCGACCGTGGCCGTGCATGCGACCGGTCCCAAAGCATTTTGGGCCTATACCGGTATGCACATCGCCCCTGTAACGCTGATCCCCCATCCGACGTTGCTGGCGCTCTATGTGGGCGTGCTTGCGGTGTTGTGCGTCATCGTCTGGCAATGGCTTCCGGCGCTGCTCTGGACGACGCTGCTTGCGCATGTAGGAGTGGTGCTTTTGATCGTGCAGACCACCCCCCTCGCGCTGTACCTGCCCGACACCCTGGCGCGTGACGACCGCATAAACCTCTTGGCTGGGATCGTGCTGACGGTGGCGGTGTTGCTGTGGGCGCCCCGCGCCCGACCATGGTTTCGGAGCGCCAGTCAGTCGCAACGCGTGACATTGGTGACGACGAGTGTTCTCTGTGTGGCGCCGGTGGTGGCACTGTTGTACGGCCCCGAGCCCCTTACCCAACGCGTCACCGAAAACCGCCGCCTGACTGCGTTCCCCCCTACTGTTCCAACCAATATGACAGCGGTAGCAGAGGCGACCGTCCAGACCGAGCAGTGGCTTTCTGATCATTTTGGCTGGCGCAGTCTATTGATACGCACCAAGAACGAGCTCGACTATCGCATCTTTGGGACGTCGAGCCGGGTCTATTACGGGCGTGACGACGTCATCTATATGCGGCGCTGGAGCGACGAACGGTTCCCCGATCTCGATGCGGTGCTCCGTGACCCCCAGCGGCGCGGCGTGCTATTGCAACGCATGCGCGACCGGGTGGCGATGTACCGCGCCGCCGGCATCGTACCAATTGTGGTGATCGCACCATCCAAAGAGGTCATCTATCCCGAGTATCTGCCCTGGTATGTCGCGCCGTACGACACGACGCTGTTGCGTGCATTCATCGTCGATCTGCGTGCGGCAGGGGTGACGGTCATCGACGCCGAACAGCTCTTGTTGGATGCCAAGCCGCAGCAGCCGATGCTGTTTCATAAACAAGACTTCCATTGGAACCGGCTCGCAGCCCATCTCGTCGCCGATGCGGTCCTCGCCGAGGTCGGCCGCGTCATCCCCGCCCAACGCCCGTGGCGGGTGCCGTACCGCGTCGTCACGGCACCGAGCCCGTTCGCTGACCGCGACTTTGCTGGTCTGCTGCTCGATCGCTACGACGTACCGGCCGGCGTCGACATCGCGCTCGACCTGCCGGTGACTGGGGAATGGCGCAATACCGAGGTGATGGGCAATGCCATGGATATCTGGCAAAACCAAGATCCGCAGGTCGCGTTCCCCGATATCAATCTGCAGATTGTCGGCGATAGTTTCTCGATACGCTTCATCGGAGCGGGCTTCGAGACGGCGTTCCCGTCGATTTACCGCTCGTTTTATCCCAAAGAAACAGCCGACTACCAAGACTGGCTCAAGGACCAGCGCATCGGTGTGGTACTCTGGCAGCTCCGTGATGCAGGGCTGACCTACTTCTTAGACGACATCGCCGAGCAATAAGCGCCGGCACAGACAAAGGATAGCGACATGACACACCTCAGAGCACTCTTGGTCGGCGCCGGCGGAATGGGCAAGACCTGGGCCAAAAACATCAGCGCCAACACCGATGTCACTCTGGCCGGCTGGATCGACATCCGCCCGGGCGCAGCCGCTGCCGGCGCTGCCGAACTGAACATACACGCCGAGTACTACGGTGACGACTTGGCCGTAGCCCTGCGCACGGTCAAACCCGACTTCGTGGTCGACGTGACCATCCCCGAGGCACATCACGATGTGACCATCGCTTGTCTCGAGGCCGGGGTACCGGTCATCGGTGAAAAACCGATGGCGGTGTCGATGGACCAAGCGCGCCGCATGGTCGCAGCCTCGGAGCGTACGGGTGTGCGCTACATGGTCAGTCAGAGCCGACGCTACGATGCCCGCCTGTGGGCCTACCGCAGTTTGATGCACCACATCGGCGAAGTGGGGATGTTGGATGCAGACTTCTACATCGGCGCGCACTTCGGCGGGTTCCGCGATGCCATGGCCAATGTATTGTTGCTCGACATGGCCATCCACACGTTCGACGCTGCCCGTTATCTCCTGGGCGATAGTACGCCCGTGTCGGTCTATTGCGAAGAATACAACCCACGCTGGAGCTGGTATGCCGGGGCAGCAGGCGCGACGGCATTGTTCGAGATGGCCAACGGCGCCCGCTTCACCTATCGTGGCTGCTGGGCAGCCG
>JBFYTT010000061.1:0-8751 GCA_041300425.1 Roseiflexaceae bacterium | reverse complement strand
CCAGCGCACAACGGCGTAATCCCGTGGGAGCACTCTAATTTATGGATGCACGCAGCATTTACGAGCGCGCTGGCGGCGACGCCCCGTTTCGCCTCCTTGTCGACATCTTCTATCGGAATGTCGAGGCGACACCACTGTTGCGCCCCATGTTTCCGGCTGATTTGGCTGCCGGCAAAGAGTGGCAGTTCCTCTTCATCACTCAGTACTTCGGCGGACCGACGCGCTACATCGAACAGCGCGGACATCCCCGCTTACGCATGCGCCATGGTCCGTTTGTCATCGGGCAGGCCGAATCCGATGCGTGGTTGCACTGCATGCTTGTCGCGATGGACGAAGTGGGCTTCGCGCCCGACATCGACGAAGCGATGCGCACCTACTTTGCCTCGACGGCCCGCTTCATGATCAACAGCGACACCGACAGTCACCGGATTTCACTCGGATCCAATCCCACGTAGACCGCAACGAGGCACAGAAAACCGGGGTGCGTGTGCACCCCGGCTCGATCGGCACTGTGGCGCGCGTGGCGCGCCGCAGCGTCTGGTTATTTCATGTTGGCGATGACCGCATCGGCGAATTCCGACGTCTTGACTTCTTTGGCGCCGGTCATCAGGCGAGCAAAGTCATAGGTGACGACCTTGGCGTCGATGGTGGCCTCGATGGCGCTGATAATCATGTCGGCAGCCTCGTGCCAGCCGAGGTGGCGGAGCATCATGTCGCCACTGAGGACGACGCTACATGGGTTGACCTTGTCGAGGTTGGCGTACTTGGGTGCGGTGCCGTGTGTCGCCTCGAAGATGGCATGCCCACTGACGTAGTTGATGTTGCCGCCGGGTGCAATCCCGATGCCGCCGACTTGGGCAGCCAGTGCATCAGAGAGGTAGTCGCCGTTGAGGTTCAACGTGGCAATCACGTCGAAGTCTTCGGGGCGGGTCAACACTTGTTGCAACGTGATGTCGGCGATCGCGTCCTTGACCAGGAGCTTGCCGCTTGCCAATGCAGCCTTTTGCTCAGCATTTGCGTCGGCTTCGCCTTTGGCAGCCTTGGTGCGCTCCCATTGTGCCCAGGTATAGACTTTGTCCCCGAATTCACGCTCGGCAAGGGCGTAGCCCCAATCCAAGAACCCACCTTCGGTGAACTTCATGATGTTGCCCTTGTGGACCAACGTCACGTTGCGGCGCTTGTGGAGCAACGCATATTCGATGGCCGAGCGAATCAAGCGCTCCGAACCGGTGCGGCTGACCGGCTTGATGCCGATACCCACTTCGACCACGTCGTTGGTAATGCCCACCTGACCATTGAACTCGGCGGTTTTGGCTGATGTCCCAAAGCGTATCTTGGCGAAATCCTTGGGGAAGTTGTCACGAATGAAATCAAGGACTTTGGCAGCCTCAGGAGAACCACCCACGTATTCGATGCCGGCATAGATGTCTTCGGTGTTCTCGCGGAAGATGACCATGTCGACTTTCTCAGGGGTTTTGACTGGTGACGGCACACCCGTGAACCAGCGCACAGGGCGCAAGCAGACGTATAAGTCGAGCATCTGACGCAGAGCCACATTGAGGCTCCGCATGCCCTTGCCGATGGGAGTGGTCAGCGGGCCTTTGATACCAACCAAATAGTGATTGAAGGCTTCGACCGTGGCGTCGGGCAACCAGTTGCCCGTAGACGTGAACGCCTTTTCGCCGGCGAGTACTTCGAGCCACTCGATTTTGCGCTGACCCTTATATGCTTTGGCGACGGCTGCATCGAAGATGCGGACACTGGCATGCCAAATATCTGGGCCAGTGCCATCACCAATAACGAATGGGATGACGGGATTGTTGGGAACGTGGAGTTTACCGTTTTTGATGGTAATTTGCTCACCCTGAGTAGCGCGATACTGTGTCGGATTGGTCATCTGGGTGCCTCTTTGGGGGTGTTACAGACGGAGTGGCGTGCACCACCGTTCGCGGAATGACGGCTATTATAGCACAGCCTGCAGAACGTCCGTACACGCGTTGGACGTACACAATATGCACAGGTTGTGGTACCATATGTACATGTTTTGCACACCTTCAGGGCAGGGCGTAATTCCCTACCGGCGGTAAGTCTGTTCCAGACAAGCCCGCGAGCAACCCTCGTTGCACGATCTGGTGAGATTCCAGAGCCGACGGTACAGTCCGGATGAAAGAAGGTGTGTGCTGATGAATTACTTTGTGTTGCTGTGCACGCCATAGCAACACGAGTGTGCGTCTGCACCACTGCCCTGCACCTGTATGAGCAGTGATTTTTTATGACGCAACCCCAGTACAATCAGGCTGCATACCTCCGTTCGATAGAATGCGCCGCTACCGTGTGTGGTCGCACCAGCCCAAATCCCGCAGTCGGTGCGGTGGTGGTCCGTGACGACAACATCATTGCGTGGGGGGCGACACAAATGCCCGGCGGCAATCATGCCGAACGACAAGCATTATTGCAGGCAGGCACCGCGGCACTCGGTGCAGATTTGTATGTCACCCTCGAACCGTGTACGTTCCATGGACGCACCCCGCCGTGCACCGACGCAATTGTTGCAGCGGGCATCGCGCGGGTGTTTTATGTGATGCGTGACCCGGACCCACGGATGCACGGTGGTGCCGCAGATGTCCTCAACGCCCACGGGATTGAGTGCATCCAAATCCCCTCCGACGATGACCGCATCCGCCTGCAGCTCGCACCGTTCTTTCTCCGCATCCAGCAGCAACGCCCATGGCTGACGTGGAAGTATGCAATGAGCCTCGATGGCAAAATCGCTACCCACGCGGGCATGAGTCAGTGGATCAGCACCAGCGAGAGCCGGTCTGCGGTCCACGCCATCCGCAACCGTGTCGATGCCATCATGACCGGCAGTGGGACGGTCCTCAGCGACGACCCGCTGCTGACGATACGTCTCGCCGATACCGTCACGACGCAACAGCCGTTGCGTGTCGTGATCGATAGTCGCGGGCAATCACCACTTTCGGCACGGGTTTTTATTCAAAAACACGCCGCGACAATTGTTTTTTGTACGCTTGATACGCCGCCTGCGTGGCAGCACGAACTCGTGCGACGCGGCGTCCAGGTCGTTTGTCAACCCAACACCGGCCACGTCGACCTCGCATTGGCGATGACGCAGTTGAGTGAACTGGGGGTCAACCATGTGCTCCTCGAAGCAGGGGCAGGGCTAGCCGGGGCTTGTGCAGACGCACAGCTCATCGACGAAATCCACTGCTTCATTGCGCCCGGACTTATCGGCAACCAGGGTGCGCCTGGACCACTCGCTGGTGTTGGGATCGACCAGCTCAATAACTGGCGTGCGTACCGCTTCGTCGGGCAATCCGTACATGCGGGCGACATCCACCTCCATGCACTCCACCACCGCATCGACACGCTCTTTCAACCGACTGACCAAGGAGTCACTGCATGTTTACCGGTATCGTAGAGGAACAAGGCCAGATTCTCGTGGCCGAAACACACCATACACGCGACAACACCCTCACCATCAGTGCGCGCACGGCACTCATCGGGACCGCCATCGGCGACAGCATCTCTGTCTCGGGCGTTTGTCTGACCGTCACGCACCTGACTGAGACATCGTTCAATGTGGGGCTGTCCCCCGAAACACTGCGTTGTACCAACCTCGGTGTACTGCAGGTCGGCAGCACCGTCAATCTCGAGCGCGCACTGACCTATGGTGGCCGGATGGGTGGGCATTATGTGCAGGGGCATGTCGACGGTGTCGGCCACATCAGCGCAATCCGTGCCGAAGGTGAATCGAAGTTCATCACCATCACGCCCCCGGCCGAGTTACTCACCTACATCGTGATGAAGGGGTACATCGCGATTGATGGGGTCAGTTTGACGGTTGCAGCCCTCGATGCGACGAGTTTTGGGATTGCCATGATTGCGCATACCCAATCCGTTGTCACGATGGGGCAACAGACCGTTGGGACGCCGGTCAACATCGAAGTCGACATCATGGCCAAATACATCGAACGCATGATTACCCCTTGGAGAGCACAGCATGTTGACACCGATTGACCAAATCCTCGACGAGCTCGCCCAAGGTCGCATGATTGTGGTCGTCGATGACGAAGACCGCGAAAACGAAGGCGATCTGATGTGTCTCGCAGACGCCGTGACGCCGGAGCATATTGCGTTTATGGCAGTCCACGGACGTGGGTTGATATGTCTGGCACTCGACGGCGACATCTGCGATGCGTTGGCCCTTGCGCCGATGGTCGCACACAATCGCTCGGGGACCGGCACGGCGTTCACCGTGTCGATCGAAGCCGCCACTGGGATAACGACCGGCATTTCGGCGGCAGATCGCGCCCGCACGATTGCTGTAGCCATTGATACAGCGAGTACGTCCGCCGCCATCGTCAGCCCAGGCCATGTGTTCCCCCTGCGGGCGCGCGCCGGTGGGGTGCTCGAACGACCGGGTCACACCGAAGCAGCAGTCGATTTTGGGCGCTTGCTCAATCGACGTCGGGCCGGCGTCATCTGCGAAATAATGAACGACGACGGTACAATGGCACGCCGTCCACAGCTCGAGGTTTTCTGTCGCGTGCATGGGCTTTCACTCACCAGTGTGGCCCAACTCGTCGACTATCGGCGCCGGTTCCCGTGTGAAGCAGACGTCTCAACCCCATCTTTGATGTACGGCACCTAACGAAAGGGCATTACCATGACAACCTATCACGGTCAGTTTCTTGGGCACGAATTGCGCATCGCCATAGTGGTGAGTCGCTGGAACGATATCATCACGCAACGCCTGCTCGATGGCGCACTCGACACCCTCGCGCGGCATGGAGTGCAAACGACCGATGTGGATATTGCCTGGGTCCCAGGATCATTCGAGCTGCCCATCGTCACCAAAAAGTTCGCCCAAAGTGGTCGGTACCAAGCCGTCATCGCGTTGGGGTGTGTCATCCGTGGCTCGACGAGTCATTACGACCACGTGACATCGGGCGTCACTTCAGGGATCGCCCAGGTCGGTGTCCAAACTGGAGTTCCGTGCATCTTTGGTCTCGTCACGACCGAAACCATTGAGCAGGCGATAGAACGAGCCGGTAGCAAAATGGGCAACAAAGGGTCTGAAGCAGCCATGGCAGCCATCGAAATGGCCACCCTGCTCCGTCAAATCCCGAACTAAGACGTCGCCAATCTCACTCATCTCTGCGCGTAGCACAGCAGACAAACGAGAGACGGCAGGCAAAGAAGCGTGTCTGCCTCGGGGCCAGACGGTCGCACTCACGATGCGTCGGCTGTTTGACACCAACGACAAACAGCATATAATAACGCGAGGCAAAACTCTCTTTTCTAGACTGTTTCGAGGATATGACCATGCTCGACGCATACGTTCCACTATTGGCAATGGTAGGCATTGCACTGTTCATTGCGGTGTTTGTGCTTTCCGTGTCTCGTATCCTTGGACCACAGAAGCCGACGGTCCGCAAGTTGGCCCCGTACGAGTCCGGCATGGAGCCGATTGGCGAGGCGACGGCGCGATTCCCCATCAAGTTCAACTTGATCGCGATGATTTTTATTTTGTTTGATATCGAAGTCATCTTCTTCTTCCCCTATGCACTGGTCTATCGCCAACTGGGCATCCCCGGCTTGTTCGAAATGGGTAGCTTCGTGTTGGTGTTGCTGGTCGGTCTGACGTATATCTGGAAAAAGGGAGCGCTCACATGGGACTAGAGACCAAAGCCGGTGACATGGGCGTGGTCACCACGTCGCTCGAAACCGTTGCGAATTGGGGCCGCACCAATGCCATGTGGCCGCTTTTGTTTGGTTTGGCCTGTTGCGCCATCGAAATGATGGGTGCGCAAGGTGCCAATTACGACCTCTCACGCTTCGGGATGGAAATCAACCGAGCCTCGCCCCGCCAAGCAGACCTGATCATCGTCGCCGGCCGCGTCTCACGCAAGATGGCTCCGGTCATCCGCCGCCTCTATGACCAGATGTCAGAGCCCAAGTGGGTCATCGCCATGGGTGATTGTGCATCGTGCGGTGGTGTGTTTAATAACTATGCTATCGTCCAAGGCGTCGACGAGGTTATCCCGGTGGATGTCTATATTGCCGGTTGCCCACCGCGCCCCGAAGCCCTGATCGATGGGATTGTGCAACTCCATGCCAAAGTTGAGCGCATGAAGCTCGACGGTACGCTCCGCGATCGCGCACCGATTCACGTCTAAGACGAAGGACATCCCATGGACAACACCATCATCAGCACGCGCCTGACCGAACAATTCGGCGCCCGCATCCAACGCTTCGATAGCCACCGTGGTGGCGATGTCGTGGCGTATATCAACGCAGCAGATCTCATCGAGGTGGCGACATTTCTCCGCGATGACGACGAACTTTCGTTTTCGTTCCTCGAAAACTTGTGTGGGGTCGACTACCTCGGCCGCACGCCGCGCTTCGAAGTCGTGTATCACCTGCTTTCGATGAAAAATCGCAATCGGGTATGCCTCAAAGTGGGCCTCGATGCGACCACTCCGACCGTGCCTTCGTTGACGGGTATGTGGCAGACCGCCAATTACCAAGAGCGCGAAGCCTACGATATGTTTGGCATCATCTTTACCGACCATCCAAGCCTCGACCGCATCTTGATGCCCGAGGATTGGGTCGGGTTCCCACAGCGCAAAGACACGCCCCTCGGGTACGAGGAAGTGGCGTTCACGTTCAACCAAGCCCAGATCGACGCCCACAAGCCTTTTGCAAAAGAATAAGGCGAAAGAGGGATTATGACCATTATCGATCATTCACTCTCGGTCCCCTCCCCACGGAGCATCACCGAGCCCGCATTGGCCGGCAAAACCGAGACGATGGTCCTCAACATGGGACCGCATCACCCGAGTACACACGGTGTGCTTCGTTTGGTCGTCGAACTCGACGGCGAGACCGTTGTCAATGTCGCACCCGATATGGGGTATTTGCATACGGGCATCGAAAAAAGCATGGAGTCCAAGACCTACCAACAGGCCTTGGTCATGACCGATCGTACCGACTATCTTGCACCCCTGTCCAACAATCTGAGTTACGTGCTGGCGGTCGAAAGCCTGCTCCAGTGCGAAATCCCGGAACGTGCCCAAACGGCACGGGTATTGTTGGTAGAACTGCAACGCATCTCGAGCCACCTGGTCTGGTTGGGCACGCACGCCCTCGACTTGGCGGCGATGAGTGTGTTTTTGTACGGGTTCCGCGAGCGTGAGCAAATCCTCGACATCTTCGAAATGGTCTCGGGCGCACGGATGATGACCAGCTACTTCCGAGTCGGTGGGTTGGCATATGATCTGCCCGAGGGATTTTTGCCAGCGGTCAAAGCATTGACCGACGTGATGCCGTCACGCATCGACGAATACGAAGCATTGCTGACCAACAACATCATCTGGAAGCAACGTACCATGGGTATCGGTGCTCTCGACACTGCAGCAGCACTGCAGTACGGTATGACCGGCCCAGGGTTGCGGGCCACCGGGATGGCGTGGGATATCCGCAAAGCAATGCCATATAGTGGCTACGAAAACTACACGTTTGCGATCCCCACCGCTACCAACGGAGACATCTACGACCGCTACCTCGTGCGTATGGCCGAGATGCGCGAGTCGGTCAAAATCGTCGAACAGGCTTCCGCACGCCTCAAAGCAATGGGACCTGGGCCATGGCAGACGAGTGACCGCAAGATTGCGCCGCCACCCAAAATCGAAATCACCGAGAGCATGGAGTCGCTGATTCACCACTTCAAGTTGTGGACCGAAGGCTTCAAACCTCCGCGTGGAGACGCTATGGTCGCCATCGAATCACCGCGCGGCGAGTTGGCTACGTATATCGTCAGTGATGGCAGTCCGAAGCCGTATCGCGTGCATATGCGGGCTCCGTCGTTCATCAATCTACAGGCACTGCCCCATATGGCCAAAGGTCAGTTGATGGCCGACTTGGTCGCCTTGATAGCCTCGCTCGACCCCGTGCTCGGTGAAGTGGATCGTTAAGCGGTGCAGACCGCCCACCAGGTAGGATGCTCTATGTCACTCCGACAGTCTCACGGCGCCGAGATCGATGCCATCTTGGCCCGATACCCCATCAAGCGCAGTGCTATTTTGGCATTGCTCTATATTGCCCAAGACACCTACGGTCGCTTGACCGATGCAGCCATTCGTGAAGTAGCCGAGATTATCGACACCAATCCCACCGATGTGTTCGAAGTCGTCGGGTTCTACACCCTACTGTATGATGACACGGTCGGCAAAGTCGTGCTCCAAGTCTGTGACGATGTCCCATGCGCATTCTGCGGTGCCGAAGAACTCGTCAGCACGCTCGAGAACAAACTGGGTATCAAAAGCGAAGAGACCACGGCAGACGGCTTGTTCACGCTCCAACGCGTCAAATGTTTGGCAGCCTGTAACCGCGCACCGTTGCTCCAAGCAAACCTGGATTACTACGGCGAACTCAGCACGCCCGAAAAAGTCGACGACCTGTTGACCCAATTGCGGGCTCGCATCGCGAATAACGACAACATCAGCATTTCGGGCCGCAACGCCACCTTGTAATGTCGGTAGTGCCCCCGGACTTGCGTTGCAAGTCCGGGGGTTTGTTGTTGGGTGCCGCTCCGGTCAATGCAAGACTCTGGCACAACGCCCGCGGCTGGTTCTTTCTTGACTCACTGACTGTTGTATGTGCAGTGTAAGCGCCCTGCACTCGCGGGTGCAGTGGGATCTCGGCTGGGTAGCTTTTTTCTTGCAAAAC
>JBFYTT010000120.1:0-4321 GCA_041300425.1 Roseiflexaceae bacterium | reverse complement strand
GGTGCACCTGCGCGCGGGGCACTCGTAGTCGTCCAAATGGGGCACCGCCGGGTCGCTCAATCGATCGACGGCGGGAGCGGCTATCTTTGTCAGATGGAGCCTATTGCACATTTTGGGTTGGGAACGGTCCGCGACATTGATCAGGTCAGCATCCAATGGCCGAGCGGAGCGACCATAATCATCACGCGTCCCCACGTCGATCAGGTGCTCATTGTGCCGCATCCCGCGGTCGATGACGACCAAATTCTGTAGCGCAAGAGGATGGACAGCATGAACGATACCCCGCTCCTACCCGAATTCACCGCGACGGAGCGTGCTGTGCTCGAACCATTTGTGACGAGTGTTGATGCACGCATTTTTGGCCTACGCAATCTGCCAGAGGTCGTCAAGGGAGCTCTTTTTTCGCGCTATTCTCGGAGCGAAAAATCAATTCGGCGGATTTTGCTCGACGAGTTCATTCACCAGGCAGAATCAGGATTCCATCAGCTCGTTCCGACGCCGAACACCACGACCACCGATCAGATAGTGGCGACCAAGCAAGCCGAAGCATTCTACGATCGGGTGCTTGTCGGGTATGGTGACGATTCGGTGGCCGAACTCGGCGGTGCACATGTCGCCTGCGAAGAAATCAGCAATGTTGCAGCCAAAATCCTCGAAGACGCGCGCATCGGGATATCACCCCTCGAAAAATCAACGCGCTATGTCTCGTTCACCACCAAAATCAACGGGATGTACCGCTATGTACGTGAAGAATCCATCATGGCTTCGGCACATGCAGATGCGTACATCGCAGCGATGGATGGATTGTTCGACACCTATGCTGCACTGCTTGCCCCGACCATCACATGGGTCCAACAGCAGTCGCCCCGCGCCGCTGACACGAGTGAACGTGCGTACACATCTGCGACGCGCGCCAAAGCATTCGACCTTCTGCGCGGCCTGCTCCCCATGGCGACACGCACGAATGTGGGCATGTACGGCAACGGTCGCGCATTTGAGTACCTCATGACCCGTGCTGGGTCCCATGATTTGGCTGAACTGCGGGAGCTGCAAACCGCACTCGCAGACGCGTTAGGTGCGCTTATTCCGTCGTTTGTAAAGCGTGCAAGTTCACCCCGCGGAGCGGCACTGCGTGCATACCTCGCCGATATTCGTCAGGCAGGCAAAGCCGCGACGGAGAAACTCCGTGGGATGGATACACCGCAAGCACCAAATGTAACATTGGTCCATGCTCAGGCAGACGCATTGCAGCGCGTCGTCGCGGCCATTTTGTACCCCCACGCCGATACTGATTACCAAACCATCGCCGCACACGTTACCACCCTGTCGACCGCACAGCTCGCTGGCATCGTTGCTGATGCGTGCGGTCAGCGCGCAGTGCGCTTCCACAAACCAGGCCGAGCGTTCGAAGAAGCACAGTACACGTTCGATATCGTGGCCGACATCGGGGCATATCGAGATCTGCAACGACACCGCATGCTGACCCAAGAGCGGCAACCGTATGGGGTTGAATTGGGCTATACCGTCCCACCAGAACTCGTCGCCGCGGGACTAGACACGCCGTTCCGGGCTGCGCTTGATGGCGCGGTAGCGGTCACCCGCCGCATCCGGGCTGACCTACCCGAAGCAAGTCAGTATGCAGTCCCCATGGCATGTCACATGCGCTGGCGCATATCACTCAATCTGCGCGAGGCGTTCCACTTCTGTGAATTACGGTCGACCCCACAGGGGCATCCATCGTATCGCCGTGTTGCCCAAGATATGTACCGTTTGTTGCGTGATGTACACCCCGAACTCACCGCAGCCATGCACTTTGTTGACCTCAATGAGTACGCCCTCGAACGACTCGACGCCGAAAAAAAGCTGGATCAGAAACGCGCCGCATTGCAATAAAAACACCCCCTGCATCTGTCACCACCAACAGACGCAGGGGGCAGTCCTGATTATGCCTCGTCGTGCTCATCACCCGATTCGTCGCTATCGACAGGACTCAGCACCACACAATCGGTAGCGCGGACTACCGTACGATACTTCTTTTGGCCGGTCTGCTTGTCCTCCCACGACTGTGTCAGCAAGCTCCCGCGCACAAGTACACGACTGCCACGGCTGAGGTTCTTTGCGCACCGCTCTGCCAAGCGGTCCCAAGCCTCGACCGTCATCCATTCCGACTCGTAGCCATAGCCCGTCGTCGCGTTCCCCGTGCGGCGCTTGGTGGCGACGTTGAAGCTACACACTTTGCTTTTTTGGCCGATGGTCTTGAGCTCGGTGTCGTTCCCCAACCAACCAATCAATTCCACGCTATTGAGTGTCCCTGCGATGCTGCGCATATGCGCCTCCTTTGTGTGTCGTTCATACCCTTTTGCATGAACGTTCACTAGTACTACCGTCGTAGCACCCCAAAAAGGTACGCACTGTGCAGCACAGATACACAGTTGGTGTGGCGCTTCCTAAATCGGCATCTGTTCAAGGTCAATCGCTGCTCCCGAAAAGGCCGCAGCTGCTGGGCTCGCATAAAACAACACTGCCTGGGCGATATCCGTTGGCCGCAACAGTACACCGGTCGGTCGTGTTTTGCCGGCGGTCACATGCCAATCGGAGCGTCCGTTCAATTGTTGCTGGAGCCGATCCTCGCCGTCCGTATGCGTCCAGCCAATATTGAGACAATGGAAGCGGATGTGCTCGTGCCGATGTGCTGCCGCCAAATTGCGTGTCATGGTCATCAACGCCCCTTTGCTTGTGGCATACGCAAGCAGCTCTGGTGCCCCTACATACGCATTGAGTGAACCGATGTTGATGACTACCCCGCCTGTCGTATTGATACGCATCGACGGGAGTGCATGTCGCACAATCAGGAGCGGGGCACGCACATTCAGTGCCATCATTTCGTCAAAAAACACCGCATCGGTCTGTTCGATGCGCCCTCGAGCGACTGACGCTGCATTGTTGACGATGATATCGATGTGCCCCCACAGTGCCACAGCAGCCTCGACAAAGGCAGTGCAGCTCTGGGGCTCGCGCAAATCGACATTGACATACGTGGTTCGCTGCGGGGCGTATGTACACAATGCGTTCGCACCGTCAGCCTCGAGCCCACAAAAGACGACATGCGCACCTTCGTCCAAGAACTGGCGTGCGGTTGCGGCACCAATGCCACTGGTCGCCCCGCTTACCAAAACTACCTGCTGTTCAAATCGTCGCTGCACGCGGCCCTCCTCGACTGATGCATGGAATTCTCATACCCCGCCAAACGCATTCTCGGTATACTACTGGTAACGGAAAGGGAACACATCATGGAACTATCAATTAACGGGACCCTCATCACCATTGCAGACAACGGCGATTCACGCCCTCTGGTGCTTGTCCTGCGAGACGAACTCAACTTCACTGGCACCAAATTCGGGTGCGGCGCAGGTATCTGCGGCGCGTGTACCGTGCACGTCGATGGGGTCGCCACCCGCTCGTGCCAGACACCCGTCAATCAACTCGTTGGCAAACAGATTACCACCATCGAAGGATTGACGCTGGCAGATGGCATGCCCCATCCGCTGCAACAAGCATTCATTGAACACCAAGTACCACAGTGTGGGTGGTGCATGAGCGGCCAAATCATGACCGCTGCTGCACTCCTCAATACCAATGCCAACCCGACACGTGATGACATCGTCGCCGCAATGGATGGGAACTACTGTCGCTGCGGTACCTACCATCGCATCCGCAACGCAGTAGCCCACGCAGCCTCATTGAAAAATGGAGGCACAGAATGACGAAATCACCACTCCGTTGGAAGCTCAGTCGCCGCGGTCTCCGTATCGGCGTCGGCACGACTGTCGCGGTGGTCGCTGTGGGCTGGGTCGCCGGCAAAGATACCCTGCGCCGTGGCATTTCAAACGCCGCTGAAGGCACCGAGAAGCCCGTCAGCCGCGGCGCACCCAGCGCTACCCCAACCCAATGGCTCAGCTTTAGTGCAGACAACATACTGACCGTCCATGTCCAGAAAATCGAAATGGGCCAGGGCATTTTGACGGCGTTGGCACAAATTGCCGCCGAAGAGTTCTCGTTGCCTTGGGAAAACGTCCGCGTCGTCATGGATCCCACTGGCTCTGCGGTCCAAGACCCCAACGGGACCGGCAACAGCGAAAGCGTCGTTTCGCACTACACCCCTCTCCGTACTGCCGCAGCCACCCTGCGCGAGATGTTGATCGCAGCGGCCGCTAGCCAACTGGCAGTCGCTGTAGGGACGCTCACCGTGACGCCCACTGGGGTACGCAGCGCGACCGGCAAAGAGCTCACATACGGTGCTATTGTCGCCGCCCACACGGGC
>JBFYTT010000119.1:0-3416 GCA_041300425.1 Roseiflexaceae bacterium | reverse complement strand
TCGGTAGTGTGGCGACGGCAGAGCTTATCGCTGCAGGCCATCAGGTGGTTGTCGCTGATAATTTGTATCAGGGACACCGTGCCGCCGTGCATCCCGATGCTGCGTTCGCCAACGTCGATTTGCGCGACGAAGGCGCGGTCAAGCAACTATTTGTGGACCATACGGGTATTGATGCGGTGATGCACTTTGCATCGTACACATTGGTCGGCGAGAGTATGCAAAACCCTGCCAAATACTTGCGTGACAATACGGTCGCGGGGGTCAATCTCATCGATGCGGCGGTACACGCAGGGGTGGGGCGGTTCATCGTCTCTTCGACGGCAAACTTGTTCGAAGAGCCTGAGACGATGCCCATCGAGCCGGAGAACAAAATCGTCCCTGGGTCGCCGTACGGTGAGTCCAAACACATCCTCGAGCGTACACTCCACTGGTACGAACGCATCTATGGCATCAAATATGCCTGTCTGCGCTACTTCAATGCGGCAGGGGGCACTCCGCACCGCGGCGAAGACCACACACCGGAACTGCATCTCATCCCCGTTGTGCTCCAAGTCGCCCTCGGCCAACGTGATCAGATCACGCTGTTTGGCGGTGATTATCCGACCCGCGACGGGACCTGTGTGCGTGACTATGTACACATTGTCGACTTGGCGACGGCGCACATTCTCGCGCTCGATGGCATCGCTCGCCTGGGCAGTCGCAAATACAACTTGGGCAACGGCGACGGGTTCACCAATCTCGAGGTCGTGCAGGCCGCCCGCCGGATAACAGGGCATGCGATCCCCTGTACGATCGGCGATCGTCGGCCTGGTGACCCGGCAATCTTGATTGCTTCAGCCACCAAAATCCGCGCCGAACTCGGCTGGGTACCACACTACCCCACGATCGATGACATCATCGGCAGTGCATGGGAGTGGCATCGGACGCATCCACATGGCTACCGGAGCTAGTGTTCCCCTGCTGGATGATCAATCAATAACCTCCCGCAGACAAACATCTGCGGGAGGTTTGTGTCGGGTCGCCTGCATGGTGCGTGCCGAGCGGTGTACGTGCACTCAGGTGCGTCAGCGGTGCGCACGAACATAATCGACAAATTGTTTGTAATCGCGAATGTAATCGTCGGCATCGTAATAATCCGAGGCAAAAACCAAAAGCACCGCGTCCGACGAATATCGGTATTGAATACCCCACGTCAGCGGCGGGAGATACAGGCCAGTATGTGGGCGGTCAAGGATGAACTCTTGCCGATTGGTGCCATCATCAGCGACCACTGCGACGCTCCCGGTAACAGCAATCAGAAATTGATGACAAGCGATGTGTGCGTGTTCGCCGCGCGTTTCGGCAGTGGGGACGCCGAGCACCAAGAAATAGCGTTTGGGGGCGAATGGGATGTCCCGATGAAACTCCCCGACCGACAGTGCACCGCGCATATCCGGAACATACTTGAGGGTATAGAGTGCGACCCCTTTGACCGCACTCGCGATGCTCGTCGTATTGCTAACGCGGATCTGTGTGATGCCGTGATCATAAATCGGCGTATCGACATAGCCGACTATTTTGGCCGGGTTACCCATCACGACTGCCTTTGGTGGGACCGATGTAGTAACCACCGAGCCATGATCAATGCGCGCACGTGCACCGATGACGACATCGCCGTAGATCGTGCAATTCGCGCCGATCCAGACATCGTCTTCGATGCGTGTCGATGCCTGTTCGCCGGCCAAAATGACCGAATTTGCACCGACGGTGATACGTTGTCCGAGTATTACCCCGGCTTCGATGTAGGCTCCGGGCAATATCGTTGTGTCTGGCGCTGTCGTCATGGCAGCTCCTCCTGGTGTCGGCTATTTGAGGAAAATTTCGATGACCGGAACGACCACATCCGGTTTGAGAATGGGTACCTGGAACGCCAATGGAGTCTGGTCGGTGTATCCCGCCATGCCGGACCAGCTCGCCTCGCCGACGGCACCGAAGTGGACTTCGCTGCCATCGTGGAGGAACTGGGCATACGCCACCCGATCGCCCAATCCCGGGCAGTAGATATCACGGAACGGCCACGCAAAAATATGCAGGTAGAGTCGATTGGTTTGCGCATTGTAGGTGTAGCGACAATCCGTCGGTTGGCTAAAGCCGTCAGGTGCAGCACCACAGCCATAGATTGACCGGCTGTGGAGTGCCATCCAATCACCCATCCCGATCAGTCGATCGGTAGCGCGTTGGTCGAACAATCCACGTGCGGTGGGACCGACATTGAGCAACAGATTACCGCCTTTGCTGACACCGTCGACCAGCATGCGCACGAGCAGGTCAAGCGATTTCCAGTCATGTTCGTCGCGGTAGTAGCCCCACGATCCACTGAAGGTCTGGCAGGCTTCCCAAACCACTGGGTTGCCTTGTGCATCCCGCAATCCACCAGCGGGTTGGAACTGTTCGGGCGTCACGAAGTCGCCGACATCGGGTAAATCGAGTCGATTGTCTACCAATGCATGGGGTTGGAGTTCTTGGACGATTGCATACAGCTCTTCGGACTCCCATTCTTGGTGGCCTTTGCCGTCTTCACCGGGATACGAAAAATCGAACCAGAATAAGTCGATTTTGCCGTACTTGGTGCATAGTTCGAACACTTGTTTGCGCATGTATTCGGCATATTTGCGCATATCGCGCATCGGGTTGCGTGCGCGTTCAGCGGCGTTGTTGCGCATGGGGTGTATGCGGTCGATGGTGAACTCGGGGTGATGCCAATCGATCAGTGAGTAATAAAAGCCGACTTTGATGCCCTCGGCGCGGAACGCATCGACCGTTTGGCGAATGAGGTCGCGTTGGTATGGGGTATTGGTGACGCAGTAATCGGTGTGTTCCGTTGGCCACAGACAAAAGCCGTCGTGGTGTTTGGTCGTGATGACAAAATACTGCATACCAGCCAATTTGGCCATACGGGCCCATTCGATTGGATTGAACAAATCGGGATCGAAGTGCTCGAAGTGCTTCTGGTAGTCGGCAATAGAAATCTCTTCGCGACTGCGGATCCACTCGTGGCGTGCCGGCATCGCATAGAGCCCCCAATGGATGAACATGCCGAAGCGATCGTGGACGAACCAGCTGGAGTCAGGTTTGGTGAAGCGTGACGTCATTGTCGATATCCTCCATACAAAACATTATCGTGCGAGTGTTTCGGGGGTGTCTAGCTTGCGCAATTCGGGCACTTTGATGGCGGTCCCTGTTACTAAACCGACGCAGAGGATGCCACCGATGAGCACTGCGAGCGGTGCACCGATGACACTCGCGGTGATGCCGACGACAAACTCCCCTAATTGTGGTCCACCTGCCACAAAAATCATGTTGACGGCAGTCATCCGCCCGCGCAGGTCGTCTGGGGTCAGCAACTGTCGCAACGTGCCACGAATAATCATACTGAT
>JBFYTT010000118.1:0-3898 GCA_041300425.1 Roseiflexaceae bacterium | reverse complement strand
ATCTACCAGGATGGTGTCGCCTGCTACGAAGCGACCGTCGAGCACCCCTTCCGAAAGGGGGTCTTCGATGAGGTTGGTAATGATGCGGCGCAGTGGGCGTGCCCCAAAGGACGGATCGTAGCCTCGTTTGGCCAGCAGGTCACAGGCCTCGTCGGTCACGTCCAATGTCAGTTTGTGTTCGTTGAGCTGCTTCTGGACGCGGGCCAGCAGATAGCGCGAAATCTGACGTATTTCGACGGTGGTCAGCGCGTGGAAGATGATGGTTGCATCCAAGCGATTCAAGAACTCAGGGCGGAACACCATGCGCAACGCCTCGTTGACCCGGTTCTGCAGGTCGAGGTTGTTCGCTTCGCCGTCTTTGCCCAAGAACCCAATGCGCGAGGCGCCCCGTATCTGCTCGGTACCCACGTTGGATGTCATGATGATAATGGTGTTGCGGAAGTCGACCTTGCGCCCTTTGCCATCGGTCAAATGACCATCTTCGAGGACCTGCAAGAGGAGGTTGTAGGTATCTGGGTGAGCTTTTTCGATTTCGTCGAACAGCACCACCGAGTACGGTTTGCGCCGTACAGCGTCGGTGAGTTGGCCACCATCGCCATAGCCGACATATCCCGGCGGGGATCCGACCAACCGTGACGAGGTATGCCGCTCTTGGAACTCAGACATGTCGATTTTGATGAGTTGTTCTTCGGAGCCGAACATGAACTCGGCCAGTGCTTTGGCGAGCTCGGTTTTGCCCACCCCAGTGGGCCCGAGGAAGATGAACGACCCAATCGGTCGACGTGGATCTTTGAGACCGGCGCGGGCGCGGCGGACTGCCTTCGACACCGTCACGATTGCCTCGGATTGACCAATCACACGGGCATGCAACGCAGATTCCATCTGGAGCAAGCGGGTGGATTCGTCACCAGTCAGGCGGGTAACGGGGATGCCCGTCCACATCGCAACAACACCTGCAATATCTTCTTCGGTGACATACGGTGCAGTCGTCACACTCGCATCGATGCCGTATTCGAGCTCGAGCTGCGTGACCCGTGCTTTGAGGATGTCAGCTCGCTCTTGGAGCGTCTCGACCAGTTCTGTCTGGTTTTGGGCGAGCGCTGATTCGATTTCTTTGGAGATGGCTTCGAGCCCGCGCAACGAATCACGCAACGCCGAAGGCGTCGAGCTCCGCGTCATACGCACCCGTGCGGCCGCTTCGTCGATGAGGTCGATGGCTTTATCTGGCAAAAAGCGATCAGGTACGTAGCGTGACGACAAATATGCCGCCGCAACCAACGCTTCGTCGCTGATTTGCAGTTGGTGGAAGTCTTCGTAGCGGCTTTTGATCCCACGGAGAATGGATATGGTGTCTTCTTCGTTGGGTTGGTCGACCATGACTGGCTGGAAGCGGCGTTCTAATGCTGCATCTCGCTCGATGTACTTGCGATACTCGTCGAGGGTGGTTGCTCCGATGGTCTGGAGCTCACCGCGCGAGAGTGCTGGTTTGAGAATATTCGCGGCATCTAGTGTGCCTTCGGCCCCACCAGCACCGATGATGGTATGGAACTCGTCAATGAACAGAATACAACGCGTCTCTTTGATTTCGTCGACGACCTTCTTGAGGCGTTCTTCGAACTGACCGCGGTACTTCGTGCCCGCAACAAGCGCTCCCATGTCGAGTGATACGACGCGTTTGCCGCGCAGACTGTCGGGCACTTCGCCTGCGACGATACGCTGGGCGAGGCCTTCGACAATGGCAGTTTTGCCGACACCTGGCTCACCGATGAGTGCCGGGTTGTTTTTGGTGCGGCGTGACAAAATTTGGATGACGCGATCAATCTCGCGTGCTCGGCCAATAACGGGGTCGAGCCGGCCGCTTTCGGCCATCTCGGTGAGGTCCGTTCCGAGCGCATCGAGGTACGGTGTTTTGCCACCCTTGCCTTTTTCGGCGGAGTCGCTTTTGGAGCTACTGGGTGCGCTGCTTTGACTAGTCGGCTTTTCGGATTGGGTGGCTGCTGTCGTATTTGCCGATCCACCGGTGCCGGTGCCGCCTTGGCGGATAACCCGCATCACATTGGTTTTGATTTGCTCGAGCGATACGCCGAGCATATCGAGGACCCCTGTTGCGACGCCTTCGCCGTTCCGAATCAACCCGAGCAAAATGTGCTCGGTGCCGATGTAATTATGCCCGAGGCGTTTTGCTTCGTCGATTGCCAAGGTGATGACGTTTTTGGCTCGTGCCGAAAGTTCTTTGTCAGCGCGGGATTCACCTTCGCCGATACCGACGATGAATTCGACAGAATGGCGCGTCTGCGCAAGTTGGACACCCAGGTCTTCGAGGACCCGAGCGGCTACCCCTTCGCCTTCACGAATCAGGCCGAGCAGAATATGTTCGGTGCCAATGTATGAATGATTGAGCGTACGTGCTTCTTCGGTGGCATATTGCAACACCTGCTTGGCACGCTTGGTAAATTTATCGTAAGCACCAGACATACATGCTCCCATCGCTGCTCATTGGTATAAGTCAGCGCTATGACGCGTCCGGAACCGGAGCGTCGGGGGTGATTTGCAGACTCAGGGCGATGCGTCTGCGCGGGATGTCGACACGGATAATCCGCACCGTCACGGCCGCGCCTTCACTCACCGCGGCGACTGCCGCACCGGTCAATTCGGACGAATGAATGAGTCCTTCGACCCCTTCTGACATGCGGACAAATGCACCAAAGGGAGCAATCTGCGTCACCGTTCCCTGCACGACCTGGTTGACACTAAACGCCTCGGCTACTGCCGCCCACGGCTCGGTTTGGGTGCGTTTGATAGACAGGGCGATGCGACGATGCTCGGTATCGATATTGAGGATCATGACTTTGGTACTGTCCCCCACCTTGTACGCGTCGCTCGGGTGACGCACACGGCTCCAGGACAGCTCAGACAAGTGCACCAGTCCATCGGCCCCGCCGATGTCCACAAAAATACCAAAATCACAGACCGAAGTGACCGTACCCTCACGGACATCGTTCACTGCTATTTCACTCAACAAAGCGCCCTTGCGTGAATCGCGTGACTCGGCATTGGCTTGGCGCTCTGAGAGAATCAAACGATTGCGGGCGCGGCTCATCTCGACAATCTTGAGACGGACCGTTGACCCGATCATGCGGGCCATGTCGGCTTGCTTTTGGACCTCGTTGCCGCGCCCAATACCGCTGACTTGCGAAGTCGGAATAAAGCCCCGTACCCCGTCGAGGTTGACAAGCAGCCCACCTTTGTTGAAATTGATGACCTTGGTCTCGAGGACCACACCATCATCTGCGACCTGTTGCAACTTGCGCCAGCTGCGCTCTTGGCGCGCTCGGTCGAGTGACAAACTCACACGACCTTGGTCGTCTTCGGGTTGCATCACATACACCAAAACTGTCGCCCCGACGACGACGTCTGCACGTTCTTCGTCGGTCAACGTGTGCATATCTCGGGCAAGCACGACACCTTCGGACTTGGCACCGATGTCAATAACGAGCTCATGGTCGTGGACAGCCAAAATAATGCCGTCCATGGTGTCACCGTGTTTCAGCGACCGTAACTTCTCGCTCTGTTCATCGAGGAGCGAAGCGAAAAATTCTTTGCTGCGAAAATCTTGGGTCGACTCACCCGCCAAGGTGCTGGTGGTGACTGCGTGTGTCTCTTCCATGATGCTCCTCTTGGGTCGAGGTGAAGTGCACCGCGCGAATGTAATAATACTGAACGAATTATACGGAGAAATGCGCTAAATGGCAAGGAAAAACGCCCCTCATCGTATGTGAAAGAGTGATGAGAAAGCCCCCTTTTGTTCGTCATTTTTTTGGTTGTTTCGCACTACTGTGCTCCGTACCAAGGCGTGTCAATCCTTTACGCTCTCGGCAGTGTGGGCTTGTCATGCCGA
>JBFYTT010000083.1:0-3976 GCA_041300425.1 Roseiflexaceae bacterium | reverse complement strand
ACGGTCACGGTCAAGACAATCTACCCGACGAGTCCAACTGCAGGAACAGCCAAGGTCGAGCTTCGTTGGCGCTACCAGGACCTCGACACCAGTGGCATCGGCGCTGCGCCGACGTTTTATGTGACTCGTGCAATCACCACTGGCCTCAAGATGAACCAGTGGACCCCCGTTGCTACCATCCCCGCCTCGCGTCGGACGCAACTCACGACCTACGCTGATCGCCCGCCGGTAGGGACGACCTATTGGTATCGCGTCCAAGTGCGCGATAACGCCGGCAACTGGTCCAACCCGAGTCGACCGGTCAAAGGCGGCATCTTCGATCGCACCCCACCGACCCAGCCAGTCATCGATAATCAGACCAAAGCACCGTGTCTGGCGGCACTCCCGCCACGCCTCAGTCCCCCTGCTGATGTCAAGCAAGTGGTCCTCTACCGTAGCCTGAACGGCTCGCCGTGGGTGTTGGTGAAGCGCTTTCGCCCGAGTGCCACCAAAGTCAAACCCTTCGGTGTCGACCTCGTCGACACCTATGTGCCCGCACAGACCAATGCACAGATCGATTACCGCGTTGAGTACGTCGACGCAAACGGCAACACCAGTACGCCCAAACTCATCTGTGTCCGCACCGGATCACCCAATGGTCTGGCCACCCCGCGATTCGACGTCAGTGTGACCAGCACAATCAACGGTTCATCGTTGGCGACCGTCGATTTTGGGAGTCCGGCGGGAGTTGTTTCGCGCTCGGTGGTGGTTGCGCGACCTATCCCGACGGGGCAAACAAGCATCGTCACGACCACGCTGCGAACCGGCAGCGCCCAGACACATACATTCCCGATCGAAATGGGCGAATCATTGCGTGTCGGGGCGATGTCGTCCGCTTTGACCGTGACGACGGACATTTCGTCGACGCTCAACAGTCACTGGGTACGCAATGTCAACAACTTCCTCAATCTCGAGATAACACCAGCGGACGATGCGTTCCTCGATGCACCGCGTAACATGACCGATCTGGGCAGCATGGCAGTTCTCTGGGGCGCATCCAATAGCGAGGTATGTCTCGATCGCAATCCGCTGCCGCGCAAAGTATGTGCCACCCTCAACAGTACCGGGTATCTGCGCAACGAAAAACCGCCCATGGTCGCGTTGTTTCGCCGTGTTGCTCCCGCGTCGCTCGGACTCGCGCCTGCAGATGTGCCGTGGCTCCAGGTCACCCCCATCACCAGCTGGGCTAATAAAGCCGGCAAATGGGTGGTCGAAGACACGACGCTGATTGACCCGACGCGCGACTACGAATATGTCGCCATCGGCCACAGTGCTCGATCCTACGAGGTCATCGGCTACTACACGACTGCGTCACTCAGTGCCTACACCGGTCGCGCCGTCGAGATTGTCGATGTGGGGACCCCCGTCGACACCACTGGCTGGGTGTCTCGTCTGCCACGCGGTTGTGTACCTGGCAGCAGTGCCGAAGCTATCAGTGCATCCATCGACAACGTCGATGTGCTGCCCAAGGGCTTATTCACCTTCGATCCGAGCACTGGACTGCCCATCACAATCACCAACCAATTAGCACTGGGCAATGATTGGACGTTTACGGTAGACACCGTCTACCACTCAAAAGGGCGCAGTTGTGTCATCCCCGACCCAACGACCACCGACCAGCAACTCTATTTGGGTGGGACGCTCCGGGCAGACTCCAACGTCATCAACACCAACATGGTTATTGTTGGCACATTGAACGGCGATGGAAAGCTCCACGATAGTACCTTCAGCTCGGTCTTTGCACCTGGAGCCGTCAGTTCACACGTGACTTCGGTACTCACCGATGGTCTACAGATTGATTTAAACGACATTGCCTTCATCGCCGACAGCAGTGGTCTCGTCACAAATACCGTCGCTCTGAGTGTCACGTTGCCGGCGCAGCTCTCGCTGGTCGTCGACAGCCTCGACCCCATGTATAGCCTCAACCGGGCGAGCATCATGCAGTTGCATACCACGAATCTGAATGGCGGCTACACGACGTCGGCCTTCGTCGGGGATGTAACCAGCAACACAACCTACTCATCGAGTAGTGGTGCGGGAATAGAAAAATTGCTCGTCTCGGACGAGTATTCACCGTGGTTCTACCGCGTCGAAGGAGCAGTGACGATTGCAAGCGACGCCGGCGCAGTACTCTACCCGGGCATGAGTGCAAAGTCGCGACTGCTGTACGCGCAACCACTCATCAGCGCCAAAGTACCAGACAACAATTTGGGTTTTGTGGGGAATCGTGCAGATCCTGCCCGTGACTATCTGTATACCAGTAGCACTATGGCGACTGACACGGCTGGGATGAATGGGCGTCTGGGATACACGGGGTCTGTTCAATATGTCACGTCGTATCCAGCAGGCTTTCAAGTCACGTCGCCCGGCGACATCCAAATCTATGTATCTGCCAGTCGCATCAGTGGCGGTGCGCTGACCAATGCGATTATCGCTTTTGATTCGTATACCCAAGACACCGACACCAGCTTCGCCAGAATCAGTGGTGGCAAATCGCTATTGGTACCGGCCAGTTATCTGCCAATTGATAGAGCGTTGACGTACACCCCGGGGAGCACCAAATCAACCACGGCATTGCTGATGACGGACAACACGCTTGTCTTCGGAACAGACGGCCTCATCCTGCAACCCGTCACAACGCCAGACACGGTGCGTTGGCCAGGGTTTAGCCTCACACCAAACAGTTCAACACTCGACCTGACGTTTTATGCGGCTCCTGCGGTCCCGGTCGGGATGAGCAATTATCGGTCCAGCCTGCCTAAACCAGTCGAAGCACCATGGGAACAACGCGACGAGCTCGTCAACAAAGGTGAATACGACCCCGGGCTCAACCTCAATGGTACGAACACCGTCAGCTATGGCTGTTATGGGTCAGGGACATTCACGGCCGATTTCGATGCCTACCTTCGCCTGGGTGGCTTCAGCGAACACATGATTTTGGATGGCCTCGGTAGTGCGGGTATCAAAAACAACACCACCGGCTACGACGAGACCCTCGACAAGTTCAGTGCCATCTATGTCGACAACCTGATTGTCGACCCGAGTGACATCGAAGCGACACTCAATCTGCCGTTCCCCAGTTGGATCGCGTTGCCGCTACAGCTGACAACCTTCGACAGCAATGGCTGCCCCGTCGGTGGCACCATCGGCGGTGGCAGCGGCGCGGACCTGAAGCACTCCTACTGGAACTTCGATCAGCACGCCGTCGCATTTGGCTACGACGCATCCATCGGCACCCTCAATCGCTATGCGACCCAGTGGCTCAAGACACGCGGGATGATGCCCACACTGGCAAACATAGCGCTCGCCAGAGCTGCGTTGCCCAAGATGATTCTGCAGATCGACGGTCAAATCAAGCCCATGGCTGCACGAGCCACAGATGGTACTGCGGCTGAGCTCACCGCAGTCAGCGAATGGCTCCCCGATGGCGACTACGGCAACATCAAACTCACTGCTGGCCAACTGGTTTATGTCAGCGGCATGCCGTTTACCCCCAACGACGTGCTCTTGAATCACTACTACGGCGTCATCCTCGATCCAACCTCCAAACCTGCAACACTCGGATTTGGGCCGAGCGTGGGGGCAAACATTCCTTACAAACTCAAAGACAGCAGCGGCAATCTGACTGCTGATTCACTCGCTGCCTGCGCCGCAGTCTTGGCGGATCGAGAGGGCTGCGGTCTGCAGGTGCTCGACGGCAATACGGCCATGTCGACCTTCGGTGAGACGCAGAAGTGCACCGCAACCAGCGGCTTCACCTGTGTCAACGGCGCCGGTACCACCGCGCTCATCGCCCCCACGCCGCGTGTCACCGTCCCCGAGGCAGAGCTCCCGATCGGCGCCGGCACGGTCGGCAGTGCCGGGGATAGCAGTGCCACTGGCGACACGTTGTGGAACCCCGTCATTGCCCAATGGGTCTGGGACAACGGCAGTACTC
>JBFYTT010000078.1:0-5024 GCA_041300425.1 Roseiflexaceae bacterium | reverse complement strand
AGCCAATGCATTGTTGATCATCGCGCCGGGTGAGCAGCGGCTCCCTGCGGGGAGCCCGGTCGAAGCGCTTATCGTCGGCGATATCCACTGATGGATGCCGTTGCTCAGTTGCGCCAGTCGTTTGTTGCGGTTGCCGAACCCACCACTGCCGCACCGATGGCTGCCTACATGAAGCACATTGCGCCCTTTGTCGGGGTCCAGGCTGATCTCCGCCGGCGGGTGGTGCGTGATTGGTGCGCCCACCAATCCGTGCAGACTGCAGAGGATGTTTGTAGCCTTGCAACGCGCCTGTGCCGCGAGCCTGAACGTGAGTTCCATTACGCTGCCGCGGATGTCGCCGTGTATTGGCGCCGTCTCCTTGATGCGTCGTTCATTGCAGACCACGCAGCGATACTACTGCTCGAGACACCCTGGTGGGACAGCGTCGATTTGTGGGGGAGCGATGTCATCAATCCGCTCTGTAGTCGCTACGATTGTGCGACCACCCTGTGGCACTGGAACGGCAGCGGCAATCGCTGGCTGATCCGTTCGTCTATCCAGCATCAACGCGGCCGCAAACAGCACTATGATGTCGATATGGTGTTTGCCTTGTGTGCCCCGCACGTGGCCGACAACGAGTTTTTTGTGGCCAAAGCAATCGGCTGGGCACTCCGCGATATCGCCAAATATCAGCCTGCCCGCGTGCAACAGTTTATCGATGCGCATCCACAGTTGAGCACTGTTGCGCGCCGCGAGGCGCTGAGAGGAATAGAGCGGGGCTTATTGCAATAATCCCCGCCCAAAGAAATCCCCGCTACACTCCCGCAACCGGACACATCCGAATTTGTCAAAAAACACGAATCATTCAGTCTTCTGCTGGCCTATAGTGTGGGTATTATCAACTCTCACTATCGAGGTGCGCTATGAATGCACACGCTGTTGCCCAATCGTTGCAACCCCTCCGCGACGTCGCCACCGCATTGCAGGTGCGTGCGTTGCGTGACTCCAATGCCTCTGCCGCCGTGCTTGCGGCAGCGCTCAAACGCATCCGCGACGAGGTGTTCACCTACCGACACACCGCCGAGGCACTCGTCGCCAAAGTCGAGCGTAGCCCGCGCTTATGCGCCGGTGTGCTGACGTTGCTGGCCAATCGCATAGCATACTCACGGGTAGATTACGAACTGTTCGACGAAATCGTCGACAAAGAATTCATGGCACACGCGACCCACTACATCAGTGCCCAGATGGCGACGGTCCTCGGCATCTTACCCGAATACGAAATCGTCGAAGTCTTTGAGATGGTGCATGCATACGAGTCCATCGACGACGCGAATTTCTACCTCACGCATTGCGAAACAATCACACAGCTCGATGCCCTCCAGGCAGCCGCACACACGCCAATCGCCCAGAAATCGATATACCTCGCGATAACGGGCGTGACCCTGGCTGCATTGATTCCCTCTGCGGTGTTGGTCAGTCCGGTGCTCGCCATCCCATGCGCAATTGCCGGTGTCGTGGCCGGCTTTGTCTATCGCGCAGCCCAGCGACGCCATGCCGAGCAGATCAAACGGACAGCGGCACTCTGCCCCGATAGCAATCGCGTGCGCTGTTTGCAATCACGGTTCCATACCAAAGAAATCGCCAAACGTGAACTCGAAAACCACAAACGCACCGTCAAAGCGTTCTTCGGTGACATGTCGCCGACCTCGCATCTCAGCGGCATCTTTGCGGTCATCCAAATGCATATCAATATCGAGTGATCAGAAATCAGACATCAATCGTTGATATCCACTGATGGATATTGGGCGGGGCTTATTGCAATAAGCCCCGCTTGATGAGAAACCCAACCGCTCCACGCAAAACGATACCCGACACCGTTCATTTTGCATTCGCCGATTTTTTCTGATACACTTGAAATATTGCCGATGTAGCTCAGTGGTAGAGCAACTGTTTCGTAAACAGTAGGTCGTCGGTTCAATCCCGACTATCGGCTCCAATGTCATCGCGCCTCGCATATGCGAGGCGCGTTGATTTTTGTGGTATTCTGCTGTATTAATTATACAAAGGTGTATAGTTTGTACCGGGTGAGGAAGCCATGCCGCGTCCCAAAAAAACCCCCGAAGAAAAGCACCTGATGCGTGAGCGCATTCTCGATTGCGCCAATGCGATCCTCCAAGAAGACGGTCCCGATGCAATGAGTAGCCGGGCCATCGCCGAACGCATGGGCATGGCACACATGTCGCTCTACACGTATTTCGTCAATCAGCGTGACATCCTGCAGACCCTCTCCGAGCGTGAATGGACCCGCAACCGCGCCCAGATCGATCTAATCGTGGCGAACTTGAACCCAGACACGGTCGTCCCCATCGTCCAACGCGTGCTCCAATACATGACAACCTACGCGGTCGAGAACCCGAACATGTACAAACTCGCCTGGATTTCTCCGCACATGGGCTTCGAGAGTCACGAAGAGAATCTCGCCCGCTTGCAGGACGTTGCGCTGCATTTCAGCTCGGTCGTGGGTTTCGGTATCGATAGCGGAGTGCTCATCCGGCGCGATCCGCTGGTGGCCGCGATAACGGCGCTGACCATGGTCAACTCACCGTTTTTTCTCTATTACAGCGGCAAAATTGCGTCCATGAGCATATGCAAAGTCATCGCCGACGAGATGTACGCGTCTGCCCTGCAATATCTCGGTGCCACCGACCCCATCACCCACTGACTCACCACCGTGTCTGCTATGGTACGCTGTATCCGTTACCGTGTTGTTGCATCATCCAACGGAGGTTGTCATGCGAATCGGATTCATCGGTATCGGCGGCATCGTCGATATCTATCGCAAAGCGCTGGCACAGTACCAGACGCCTGTCACTGCAGTCTGCGACATCAACGCCGCACGCGTCGCCGAGGTGGCCGCTGCCGAAAAATGTACCGGCTATACCGATTACCGCGAAATGCTGGCCAACGAGCGTCTCGACGCGGTCTTTATTGCCATCCCCCCCGGCTACCACCAGCAGCAGGTCATCGACTGCGTCAAGGCAGGCTGCGCCGTCTTTGTGGCCAAACCCGTCGGCCTCGACCCCACACTGGTAGCCCAGACATTGGCCGCCATCAACGCCGCCGGCGTCATCAATCAAGTCGGCTACATGGCCCGCTATGCCGACATCGTCGCCAAGGCGCACGAGCTCATCGGGGATCGCAAAATCGTCATGGGCTTGGCACGCTTCATGGTGCGCATGCCGGCCAACCACCCCTGGTGGGGCAAACGCAGCATCTGCGGCGGCCAAATTATCGAACAAAGCACACACATGTTTGACCTGCTCCGTCACCTGATGGGCGAGGTCAGCCATGTCCAGGCATTTGGGCATCAGGGTGCCGCCGCCGACATCGCCGACTTCGAAGACAGCACCATCGTGTCACTCAAGTTCGCCAACGGTGCAATCGGTACGGTCATCAGCACCAGCTGCACCGAAGTCCCCGAGGGCTGTGGCTGGGAGTTGACCGGCCGCGACCTGTACCTCAAGCTCACCATGGACCTCGAACTGAGCGGTGTCATCGATGGCAAACCGGTCAGCTACCATGGCGAAGAGACGGGCTATATCCGTCAGGTCGGCGAGTTCTTGACGGCCCTCAAGACCAAGAACCAAGCCATGATCAAATCCTCGTATGCCGACGCAGTCCAATCCCTGCAGCTCACCATGGCAGCCGAGCGCTCGCTCCAAAACGGCGGCCAGACCATCCGATTGGAGTCCTAAATGAAGTTCGGTACCATGCAGAGTGTCCTCAAATGCGACATCGGCGAGGTTTTTCACCGTGCGGCAGCCCTCGGCTACCACAGCGTCGAACTCGATTGGAACAGCCCTGCCGATGCCCTGCCCGGCGGCCGCATGAGCCCCTCGATGCGCGACATGATCCGCATGACGGCCCGCACCAACGGCATCACCATCGCCTCGGTGGCGGCCCACTTCCTCAATGCCGCCAACATCGCCAACGATGACCCCGCCGCAGTGGCGAACGCCATCCTCAACATCAAGCGCGGCATCACCCTGTGTGCCGACATCGGCGCCGGTGTATTGCTCGTGCCGTTCTTCTTTGATGCCGAAATTGTCGGCGAGGCCGGTATCGAACGCCTCGTACGGGCGCTCAAGACCCTGGCCCCCGATGCCGAAAAAGCCGGTGTTGTCCTGGGCATCGAGAGCACCCTGCCCGCCGCCGCAAACCTAGCCGTGGTCGCAGCGGTCGGCTCCAAAAACGTCGGTATCTATTGGGACATGGCCAATGGCATGGCCGTCGGCTATGATCCCGTCGCCGACGCCAAAGCCCTGGCCGGCGTCATTGTCCAGGTCCACGCCAAAGAATTCGTCCGCGACGCTGGTCCCGTCGGCAGCCGCAGCGCACCCCGCTTCGACATGCTCAACCACAAGGCGCTCGGGCACGGCGACGTCCCACTGGCCGCCATCATGAGCGCCCTGCGCAGCGGCGGCTACACTGGTCATGTCGTCTGCGAAACCGGCACGTTCGGCACCGTCAGCGCATCGGCCGCTGCCGATTTGGCAACCCTGCGCGCCGCATCCTAGCAATCCTTTTGGTCATGGGAAAGCGCCCCTGCCGCCACTGCGGCAGGGGCGTTGCGGTCGTCTGGAGTGCTGCGGGCGCCGTCGATCTGCGTCCGTCTGGCGCGTCCCGGGGCGCCTCAGAGCCACGAAAACCGCAGCGCGCCGACGTTTTCGCACTGCCCCGACTCCTCGCCTGCGCACCGGTGTTGGAGGCTAGCGCAGCCGAATGAACACCGGCACGGGTACACCGGTAATCTCGGCCCAGACATGCCCGAAGCGGTCGCCGCCGAGCACATCTGCCGCTGCCTGCACAATGGCATAGGCCCGCCGCTGGTGTGGACCATGGTCGAGGCGTTGGGCGATATCGAGGGCAATTGCTCCCATCCGGATGAGTTGGACGGCGACCGGTTTGGTCACGACACGCTGTCGCAACACTTCGCCACCGACCAATCGCGCCCGACAAAAGAGCTCTGCATTGCGCTGGTGCGT
>JBFYTT010000019.1:0-3032 GCA_041300425.1 Roseiflexaceae bacterium | reverse complement strand
CCACCGACGTTTACCGCCATTGCTTCGAGGTAGAGTGCATAATCGAGTTCTGCAATCGGCCCTGTCACCCCTATTCCTGCATTGCAGACGACTGCATCAATGCGACCGAATGTTGTTACGGCGTGTGCGACTGTCGCTGCGACCGCATGCTTGTCGGTGACATCGACGACACAGACGAGGTGTTGTTCGGGATTATGCATGGATAGACGGACCGCGGCGAGTTCTTCTGCGCGTCGTGCGCAAAGAATAACTTTCGCGCCGTGCGACGCCAGCAGTCGAGCGGTCGCAGCGCCAATTCCTGCACTCGCTCCTGTGATGAGAATGACACTCCCCGCAATAGGATGTTTCATTTGGCGCCTCTCATCTTTCTTTGTGACGTCCAGATCGTGCGTTCCCAGCGCATCACGAAACCACGTTCGGTGGCGGTACGGGCAAGACTGCTGTGGGCGTGTGCATGTACTACTACGCTGTGACACCCGAGTTCTGCGGCATAGTATAGGCTTGCATCGAGCAGTGTCTCGAAGTGTACACGTTGGCGTCGATGCGGTGCGATCCATGCTCCAAAACAAAAGCCATACCCTGCTTGGACGCGCATTCCTGTGCTCGCGATAACACCGTCGCCATGCAGAATCGACACGAACGTCGCATCGGGTTGCATAGCGTATGCATGGCGCAGTACCCGCTCGCTGTCCGAAGCCAGGTGATCAACGGCGACGGGATTGTCAGACGATGTCGACCAGACCAAATTGCTCGCTGCAGTCCTTGGTGTGGGAGCATACGTTTCACGCGTCCATACATTCATCGCAGGATACGGAACCAGGCCGGCGTCGCGCAACGCAAGAATTTCAGGTACTGACTGAATGTGCGATGAACATTCAACACGCAACGGAGTCTCATGGGTACGGAAATATGCTTGTGCTTCTGGGAGATACAGGGGATCAAAAACACCAGCGACGTGGTTGAACGCATATCGAGGCCCACTAATCATTGCGATTGCATCGCCCCATTGACGGGTATGCACCGATGCACGCGGGTCGATAGTGCCGATGCTACGGACCACCCGTGAGAGGAATAACGCGCTCGAGGCTTCGACAAAATGAGCATCAATGTTCATGTGCAACCCGTCGATAGAGCGCGATGAGTTGCTGCATCGATGCAGCGTTACTGCGCGTTGCTGCATACTTCATTGCATTCGTGCTGATGGTAGATCGCAATTCGTGATTATTGACCAGGCGGAGCACCGTCTCGCAGAGGTTGTTGGCACTACCGGGGTCATACACGAGGCAGTTGTGGTCTGGGATGAGTGTATCTTGGAGCCCACCGACAAATGGCGCGATGACCGGCAGCCCACAAGCCATTGCTTCGAGTGGCGCTAGGCCAAATGATTCACTCTGTGACGGGAACACAAAGATATCTGCTGCGTTGTATGCGTCAATCAAGTCTTCACCCTCTAACACACCGGTAAAGAGTGCATCGGTGTGCGCAAACAGCGCACGTGTGTGCTCCTCCTGATGACCACCGCCGACCAAGACCAGGCGGAACGTTGGGTGGTTACATAATGGCAGCAGTTGGGCAATGCCCTTTTCTGCAGTGAGGCGGCCGACATACAGCACAACGAGACGGTCGTGGTTTGTGCCGAGGAACGATGCACGGAGTGGTTGGTTGCGAACTTTCTGACGAAAGCGCTGCGTATCGATGCCACGTATCCAATGCGTCACATTGCGGATCCCATTAGCTTGCAATTGAGCGACCATTGCTCGCGAAGGGGCGAGATTGATGCGAGCGCGATTGTGCCACAGCTGAAAAAACGTCCATGCAATGGGTAACCCCCAGACTCCGGCGTATTGGCGCACATAATAGTCGATGTCCATGTGCACCGAACCAATCAACGGGACGCGCCCGAGCATCGCCATAATCACCCCTGCAGTCCCAATAAATGTTGGGTTCATGACGTGGATGATGTCTGGTTTGAAGGCGAGAATGCCACGTACACCTGCCCAGGTTGGCATGCTGCAATACAGTTCACGATAGAGCGGGAACCGAGGTCCCCACGATGGAAAAACTTTGTAGCCGCGGTATCGCGACGGTGCCGGTGGCGGCGCATAGATGCAGACATCGATGCCCTCGCGTTCGAGGGCATCGAGCATTTGGCACAAAATAGTCACGACTCCGTCGCGTTTGGGGAGAAATGTTTCGGTGAATATAGCGACGCGCATGCTGTCTCCCTTTCATCCGTATTTTAGACTACACAGGTCCACCGTGCATGTGGATTTGGACGGAGAAAAACTGCCCAACATGGTACAATACGCCCACACTTACGCATGGAGGTTCCGGTGACGATTGTTCCCAAACGTGTCACAGCGCTGTTTGCCGATTTTAGTCCGGTGGTCTTTCGCATCCTCATTCACAGTCTTTTGTTTGGTTTTGCTGCGAGCATCTCGGATGTGCTTTTTAATTTCTATTTAGATAGTCTCGGCTACGGCAATGAAGTCGCCGGACAAATGAATTCAATTTTCCGAGCTGCTGGGGTTATTTTTGGCATTCCCGTGGGAATGCTCATCGATAGACGCGGCGCCCGCAAGGTTTTGATGTTCAGTATTATCGCGTATGGTGCAAGTTGGCTGGCAGTGCTGTCGTCGACGGATATCCGCGTTATCGCGCCGGTGTATTTTTTGGTCGGTGCAGCAAATATTGCCACCTATACCGCAATTATTCCGTTGCTTAGTAGTGTCATCGAACCAAAGCAGCGGGCAAGCTTCTTCGGAATTAATGCGGGTGCCACAATTGCGGTGGGGTTCATCGGATCGTTGCTCGGTGGCGCATTACCGTCGTTGATTGCACCGTTTGTTGGGGTGTCGGCGACCGACCAATTGGCGTACCGATTGGCGTTGGTAAGTGTTTCTGTAATCGGTTTCCTGGCTATTTTGCCTTTGTTGGGTTTTTCGGCAGCAGCAATCAAGCATCATGCAGCAGGACACGCTGCACCTGCGAGCAGTGGACACAAACTGCCGTTCATGCGGTTGGTATTGTTT
>JBFYTT010000014.1:0-3689 GCA_041300425.1 Roseiflexaceae bacterium | reverse complement strand
CCATCAAACAAGAGTGTGGTTAGCATCTCGAGCGATTCAAGGTTTGCAACCACCGCATCTGCTCCCGCATGCAACAGATGTGCGCGTTTGTGGAGGTCGAGCGTGCCAGATTCTTCGTCTGATGCAACGGCAATACAGTAGCCGTCGAGTGATTTGCCGGCGGATATCTCTACGGGGCCATCTCCGACAGAGAGGAGTTGCCCCGGTACAAGTTCATAGCGCTCGACGAGTGCTGCCATTGCTTCGGCTTTGGTAAACCCGGGTGCATGTCCGCCAGGGCCATAGATGCCTGCATCGAAGTACTCTGCAATGTGGAGTGCAGTGCTTTCGCGTACAAGGTGGTGGTGCTCTGTTCCGCTCACTAGAGCAATGTGGACCCCGTTGTCTGCGAGCCGTCCCAAAAACTTACGAGCACCTCGGATCATGTGGTGATCTGCGGACTGCGTCGTTGTCATCGTTGCAATACGCGCATCGATTCGATCACGCATGGCATCACTGAACTCATCAAGGTATTGTTGCGCGCCATGATGGGGACCGCCATAGAGGTGCACGTGTTCATCTACCCATGCCATCTGGATGATGCTCGGTTGGCCCGTTGAGCGTGCAATGTAGCCCGAGATTTCGGCATCAAGACGATCGAGATGTGGATGGTATGGTGCTAGTGCTCGCTTCATGACGCCATGCATGACCACTTGCCAGCCCATCCGCACCAATGAGAGCGTCCCGTCGAAATCAATTGCTGCGACGACGGGTCGCTGATGGGGACGATTGATGACTTCGATCATTGTTGGCGTTCTCCCGCAGATAAGGGGCTGGTCAGTGTCCAACCACCGTCGATAGTCAGGGTTTGTCCATTGACGAGTTGCGCTGCGTCAGAACACAAGTAGCTGACTGTCTGTGCGACATCGTGTGGGGTGCCTACACGCCCGATCGGCGAAAGCGTCCCCCAGAGGCGGGCGTATTCGGGGTTATCCGCGAGATTCCGATCATTGACCGTCGCGCCAATAGCAATAGCGTTGACAGTAATGCCACTACGACCGAGTTCGACACCCAATATCGCGGCGAGATGACATAATGCAGCTTTGGATGTGCCATACACTGAGGCACCCGCCATTGCCGTGATTCCGGTCACCGATGAAGACAGTACAATGCGGCCGCCGCGCCCTTGATTGATCATTTGGCGGGCCGCTGCTTGCGCACCAAAGAACGTTCCTTTGAGGTTGAGATCGAACACCGTGTCGTAGTCAGATTCGCTCATTGCGAGGAACGGACCAAACACCGTTACCCCTGCGTTTGCAACGAACATATCGACGGCCCCATAGGTTGTAACGGCACGCTGGATGAGCGCTTCGTGGGCTGCACTGTCTCGTAAGTCGCAGTCGCTGACTGTGAGGCGACCAGTGAGCCCGGCACACTCCTGCAGTAGTGCCTCAACACGCTCCGGTTCGCCGTGATACGCGGCATATACCTGTGCACCAGCGGCCACAAACAGCTGTGCTATCGCAGCACCTATTTCGCGGTTTACCCCAGTGACCACGGCTACTTTCCCGGCACAGTCGAAACTCGTATTCGGCATTGCACCCTCAACACAAACGGAGTGGCACAACGTGCCACTCCGTGACTGTAGACACAATTAATCGCGAGAAAACGCCGCGTCGAATTGGACATTTGATGGTGTGAAATCATTGCGGCGCACAAAGGCACACGCGTCAGTCGCACCATATTCGCGGTCCATGCTCATGTCTTCCCACTCGACCGACAACGGCCCGGTGTAGTTGATGCGGTTCAAAGCACGGAAGATGGGGCCCCAGGCCATCTCGCCACGACCCGGCGAAATGAAGTCCCAGCCGCGCCGTGGATCACCGAAGTTGATGTGTGATGCAAGGATGCTGGTATGGCCATTGAGATTGCGGAAGCTCTCTTTGACGTGGACATGATAAATCCGGTCGGCAAAGCGCTCGATGAACGCAACAGAGTCGATGAACTGGTGATACAGATGACTCGGGTCGAAGTTGATCCCAAAACCCGGGCGGTTGCCAATGGCCTTGAGCGCTAATTCAGTCGTGTAGATGTCGTAGGCAATCTCGGTTGGGTGCACTTCGAGCGCGAATTTGACTCCGACTTCATCGAACACGTCGATGATGGGGTTCCAGCGTTTTGCGAAATCGGCATAACCGGCGTCGATCATGGCTGGGGTGTTCGGTGGGAATGAGTAGATCAGATGCCAAATCGATGAACCGGTAAAGCCGTTGACCACTTTGACGCCGAACTTGGCAGCAGCACGGGCAGTATCCATCATCTCTTTGGCGGCGCGTTGACGGACACCTTCGGCGTTGCCATCACCCCAGATATGTGGTGGCAGGATAGATTTGTGGCGCTCATCGATGTTATCGCAAACGGCTTGACCGACAAGGTGATTGCTGATTGCGTAGCACTTGAGGCCGTGCTTTTCGAGGAGGGCCTTCTTGGCAGGGATGTAATTGGGGTCAGAGAGCGCTTTGCCCACTTCGAAGTGGTCGCCCCAGCATGCGAGTTCGAGACCATCGTAGCCAAAAGCTTTGGCTTTGACGACCAACTCTGCAAGGGGCATGTCGGCCCATTGACCGGTAAAGAGCGTGACGGGACGTGCCATGTGAAAATCCTCCTTCGGATTGCTTAGTATTCTGGGGTTACCCATTGCTTGTTGCTTGCCGATGTCTCGATTGCGTCGAGAACTGCCTGACAGCGTACACCGTCTTCGAAGGTCGGCTCGGGCGAAACACCCTTGTCGATGCCGCACATCAGGTCATACACCCCGTGCGTAAAGGTATGTTCCCAGCCGATGATATGCCCTGCTGGCCACCAATTGCTCATGTACGGGTGCACTCCCTCGGTCACCAGAATGGTGCGGAACCCCTGTACGTCAGCGGCGTCGTCATTAAACAAGACCTGCAACTCGTTCATCCGTTCGAGGTTAAAGACAATGCTGCCTTTGGAACCATTTATTTCGAATGAGTTATAGTTCCGCCGTCCGTTGGCAAAGCGTGTCGCTTCGAAGGTGCCCACAGCGCCGTTGGTGAAGCGGGTCATAAACAACGCGGCGTCGTCGACGGTCACGTCGCCCATCTCGGCTGATGCCGCAGCACCCAATCCACTGGTGGTGCCTGCCATCAGGGGACGCTTTTTGATGAATGTCTCGGTCATGCCGGTCACTTCGGCGATTTCGCCAACCAACATGCGTGCCAAATCGATGCTATGAGCGCCCAAGTCGCCCAGTGTGCCGGCACCAGCGATATCTTTCTGCAGGCGCCAAACAAGTGGGAAGTTGGGATCCATGATCCAATCTTGGAGGTACACCGCGCGCCAGTGGTAGATTTTGCCGATGCGACCCTCCTGGATAATGCGCTTGGCAAGCTGCACGGCAGGCACACGACGGTAGTTGAAGTTGACCATCCCGACTACGCCGTTCTTTTTGACAGCTTCGGCCATGGCGCGTGCTTCTTTGAGGGTGTTGGCGAGTGGTTTTTCACAAAAGACATGTTTGCCTTCGCCCGCAGCGGCAATCGCGATTGGTGCGTGCGAGTCACCGGGTGTAGAGACATCGATAAGCCCTATGTCCTTGCGCGTGACGAGCTTCTTCCAGTCGGTCTCGTAGCCGTTCCAACCCATGTCGGTTGCTGCCTGCTTGACATTTGCTTCGTCACGACCGC
>JBFYTT010000010.1:0-2740 GCA_041300425.1 Roseiflexaceae bacterium | reverse complement strand
TCGGTCTATTGCGAAGAATACAACCCACGCTGGAGCTGGTATGCCGGGGCAGCAGGCGCGACGGCATTGTTCGAGATGGCCAACGGCGCCCGCTTCACCTATCGTGGCTGCTGGGCAGCCGAGGGTCTGCATACGTCGTGGGAGTCCGAGTGGCGCGCCGTCGGACCCACTGGTACGGCCAAGTGGAACGGCCACGACCGCATCGAAGCGGCAGTCGTCGCCGAAGTCGGCGGCTTCCACTCCAAAACCCATCTCCTCAGCGCCAGCGCCGCCGCCGACATCCCGCTGGGTATCGCGGGGTCGCTCAAAGACTTTGTCCACGCGTACCGTACCGACACCACGCCGATGGGTGACTGCCGCGACAACATCAAGAGCCTGGCGATGGTCTTTGGGGCCATCGAATCAGCCGCCAGCGGGCGGCGTGTGCGCCTCGATGTCTGATCGACATACCGTCATTTGTCGCAGCAGCATGCGAAAACACGTGCTCTGCGACCCACCCCGCACGGGTGCATTCCCCGTTACCACCATCGACTATGCGGTGCTTCCCCACACGGCCGGTTGGAGCGACGCGTATCAAACCGTTGGTGGGCGGTAGATGCAGGGCCTGTCCGCTGCGGAGCAGCGGTTTTCGCACGAAAAAGACACAAAAAAACGATCCAGTCCGAAGACTGGATCGACATGGAGCCGGCAACGAGGGTTGAACTCGTGACCTGCTGTTTACAAAACAGCTGCTCTGCCACTGAGCTACGCCGGCAACGGGTATAACTATAGCATGCAGTAGAAAAGACGTCAACCATGATATTATTGAACGATTGTCTAAAGGTAAGAGGTTTCGCATGAGTGACCGCCCTATCCAACTCGACGCAAGCTTCGACGGTCGCCCGCACTACACAATACTCGTTTGGTTGCGCCCGCGCGATGCATCGGTCACCGTCGGTGAACCGGTCGCAGTCGTCGTCGACGGCGAGCTCCAGCGCGTTATTTCTGCACCGTGTAGTGGTCGGATAGTCAGTGTCTATGCCGACGGCGGCGCACACGTCTTACCGCGTTCCATTATCGGCATGATCCGTCCCAGCGTCATGCTCCCCGACCTCGTTGGTGGCAGCAGAATGGGCATTGTGGCAGGCGCAATCATTGTGGTGACCGTCGCTCTGGCGACTATCGCCAACACCGCCCCCACTAAGCCGCTTATCCAGCTGCCTACCTTCGCCAGCAGTGGGACGGCAGCAGATGCCCCTACCGCCACGCCTGCCGATGGGCAGGTAGGTGCGGACCCTGCAGCATACCCACCAGCAGACGATGACGCCGCCACCGCGCCGGACCAAGACCCAGCGGACCTGCCGACGGCCGTACCCGATCCCGCCCTCGAACCGACCGCTGACCCCTTTGCAACACCAGACGAGTTACCGATAGTGCCGACGCCGGACCCAGACCCCAACGGAACGGGCTTCGACTTGGATGCCGAACGCACCAAGATTATCAATATAGCCCGTCAAATTGCCGAGTTATCACTGCAATATCGGGAGTTCCTTGCACCAGGCACCATCGATGCAAACATCCGCGAGACATACGTGCTGCCTACATTGACACAAATCGAAGAATTTCAATCCGAAGTCAACCAAATTATCGACGATGCTGGAATTGTAGGGACGTCAACCGATCAGATGAACGAACTCTATTTCTATGGCGACGGTATTGGTAACTGCCTCGCCCCATACATTGAAGCTGAACAAGCGCTGTCGACAGGCGCCGCCTTACCAGATTTTAGCGTTCGATTTACCCAGTGCCAAGACTTCCTCGATACATTGCCACAAAACAGCTGACCAACAGACGTCGACGGTACGCCAACGCCCGCCCCGGCACATGCCAGGGCGGGCGTTGGGATGGACGCATCGGCGTTACTTCTGATACAAGCGGTCGATGAGCATTACCTTGGGGTTGGGCAATAGGAGCATCGGTGCCCGAATACTCGCACTCGGGTCGGTCGACAGAATGACGTCGTCGATCAGCACCTCACCAAAGAGGGACGAATCGGTCACATAGTTGAACCCGATCTTGACACGCGTATTGACAAACGGAGTCATATCAATCGACCACTGCCCAGACCGCTGTGTCCGACAGATGTCGATACGGCCCACGACGACGTCGTTGACTTCGACATTGAGTGCATCGTAGTAGGCACCACAGAACTCAGTCGTGCGCGGAGTCGCACTAAAGAGCAGTGATTTGGTAGATGCGGGGATAGTGACATACTGCGAAATGCGGCGCGTGGTGAATTTTGTTTGCTCATCTCCGAACGCACCGAGTTTCGCCACCCCACCGAGAATCATCTGACCACGCTCTGCCCCGAGATCACGGCTGTTCTCTGCCCAACTGCCATCCCCACGCGCGCTGAAGTCGCCATTCGTGAGCGTGGTATTGGCACGTGTCGGGACAAAGTTCACGGTGTTGATGTACCACGAGCTCGTATTGTACGCATTGTTGTCGACAACGAATGCCAAGGTGACCGATTGACCACTATAGCTACTGAGGTCGAATTCGAGGGTGTCGTATTCAGCGGCTGTCATCCAACGGGCACGGTTACACAGCGTCCATTCACGAATCGTCGTGCCGTTGACGGTGAATCGTGCCTTGTCTGCACTGCTTGCACACGATGTTTCGAAAGAAGCCATCCCCTGGTGCACGCGCAAGGTCGTCGCGTCGGTGGGTACCCTGATGGTCTGCGCGATGGATGCGACTT